>JABUUX010000263.1 GCA_021442965.1 Treponema sp. | reverse complement strand
CCTGAATTTCCGTAAAGCATATCGTAAATATAACCAACAATTGTGTTCATTTCTGCAGCGTTCAAATTTGTACCAAATAATGCCACCGCATCTGAATATGCTTTAAAAGCACCAATAAAACCTGTTATCACCAGATAAGAAACAGTTGGAGAAATCATTGGAAGTGTGATGCGGAAAAAAATTCTTACACGACTTGTTCCATCTACTCTTGCCGCCTGATAATACTGAGGATTCACACTAGCCAAAGCAGATGTAAGAATCAGAATTTTAAAAGGCATTACAATCCAAACTGTATAAAAACAAAGCACAAACATTTTTGCCCAATAAGGTCCGTCTATAAAATCTACCCCTTTCCCACCAAACACTTGAATAAGCAGATTTACAAGACCATCGCTATATGCAGTTTTTTTAAAAAGAATCATAAAAACCAGTCCTACTGCCAGAGTATTTGTTACATAAGGTAAAAAGAAAACAGTCTGAAATGCTTCCTTCAATTTTGGAATAGAACTAAGTGCCATTGAAATTAAAAGTGAAAGTGCCGTAGAAACCGGAACCGTTATTGCTACCAGAATAAAAGTATTTTTTACAGCTTTAAGAAAATACGGATCATGAAGAACATATTTGTAATTGTATAATCCTGTTCCAAAGAAAGACTGACTGGCAAAATTATATCCTTCCTCAAACGAATAAACAAAAACATCTAAAAGAGGATAAATCATAAAAACAGCCATAAAAAGAAAAGCCGGAATTAAATACAGCCATCCTTTTGGATTATTACTATCAAGCATATATTCATTTTACCACAACCTGAGAATTTAGTTTATATTTTGTTTTTATTGATTTACAAAAATCAACAGGAAGTATATACTTAGTTAGATTTAACTAACACTTTTCGGAGACTAAAATGACTCTAAAAGATCTTCCTATAGGAAAAACCGGCACTATAGAAGCTGTTGGCGGAAGCGGTGAACTTCGTCAGCATTTTTTAGATATGGGACTAATCCCACATGAAAAAATCAGTATGGTAAAACATGCTCCTATGGGAGACCCTGTTGAAGTTAAAGTACAGGATTATTCGCTTACCCTAAGGCTGGCAGATGCAGAACAGATTATTATAAATGCACTTTCAGAAGAAGAAGTATGTTCGGAATGTGGAGAAGTTCTGATAAAAAAATCTCACAGACATAAACATGAACATCCAGGCCTTGGCGAAGGCGGAAAGTTTCATGTAAAAGCAGATGAAAAGCCGGTACCGGATGGAACAATTCTAACCTTTGCCCTGGTAGGAAACCAGAACTGCGGCAAGACAACACTTTTTAATCAGCTTACAGGCTCCCATCAGCATGTAGGAAATTTTCCGGGAGTAACCGTTGATAAAAAAAGCGGGCAAATTAGAAATAATCCGCAAACAGAAATAACAGACCTTCCCGGGATTTATTCTCTTTCTCCTTATACGAATGAAGAAATTGTAACCAGAAAATTCATTCTGGAAGAAAAACCTCTTGGAATTATTAACATTATTGACGCAACAAACATTGAGCGAAATCTTTACCTTACAATGCAGCTTATGACACTTGATGTACCTATGGTTCTGGCTCTGAATATGATGGATGAAGTTCACAATAACGGTGGCACAATCCTTATAAATGAACTGGAAAGTGAACTTGGAATTCCTGTCATCCCAATTACAGCAAGTAAAAATGAAGGTGTTGATGAACTGTTAAATCACGCACTTCACGTTGCTAAATTTCAGGAACGCCCGGGAAGACCGGACTACTGCGATCCTTCAGATAACGGAGGTGCTGTTCACAGAGCATTACACGGAATTATCCATTTGATTCACGATCATGCCGAAGAACACAATATTCCAGTCCGCTTTGCAGCAACAAAAATTATTGAACAGGATAATGAGATGTTGAATATTCTGGGGCTGGATCAAAATGAAAAAGAAATGATTGAACATATAATCATTCAGATGGAACAGGAACGTGGTCTTGACCGTGCAGCCGCCATTGCAGACATGCGTTATAACTTTATTAAAAAAGTTGTACGCCGTACTGTTGTAAAACCGAAAGAAAGTAAAGAGCATATCCGTACCCGAAACATCGATAAACTTCTTACCGGGAAATATACAGCCATTCCTTTTTTCATTCTGATTATGGGAGCTATTTTTTTCCTTACGTTTAACGTAATCGGTAAAGTTCTTCAGAATCTAATGGAAATGGGAATTGATAAACTTACTGCACTAACAGATGCTGGACTTACAAAACTGAATATTAATCCTGTAATACATTCTCTTGTTATAGACGGAATCTTTAATGGCATTGGAAGTGTTCTTTCTTTTCTTCCTGTAATAATCACACTGTTCTTCTTTCTTTCACTTTTGGAAGACACAGGATACATGGCTCGCATCGCTTTTATTATGGATAAACTATTAAGAAAACTTGGCCTTTCAGGTCGAAGTATTGTTCCTCTGCTCATTGGGTTTGGCTGTTCAGTTCCGGGAATAATGTCCAGCCGTACACTGCCTTCAGAACGCGACCGAAAAATGACAATCCTGCTTACTCCATTTATGAGCTGTTCGGCAAAACTTCCTGTCTACGCTTTTTTTTGCAGCGCTCTTTTTCCACACTTTGCAGGACTTGTAATGACAGGTCTGTACTTTGGAGGTATTCTGACAGGAATTCTGGCCGCACTTTTTTACCGTAAAACTTTCTTCAAAGGAGATGCTGTTCCTTTTGTTATGGAACTTCCAAATTATCGTTTACCAGGATTAAAAACAACTGTACAGTTGCTTTGGGAAAAAGCCAGGGACTTTTTGCAAAAAGCCTTTACTATAATTTTCCTGGCTTCTGTAATTGTGTGGTTTCTTCAAACATTCGATATTCACTTTTCAATTGTTCAAGATTCCAAAGACAGCATTTTGGCTATGATTGCCGGATGGATTTCTCCAATTTTTAAGCCTTTGGGATTTGCGGACTGGCGAATTTCCACATCCCTCATTACAGGCTTTGTAGCAAAAGAAAGTGTTGTTTCTACTCTAACCGTTCTATTAGGTTCAACGGGAATTTCTGAATTACTTCCTGTCAGAAGTGCAGTTTCACTTCTTGTGTTCTGTCTTTTGTACACTCAGTGTGCAGCAGCCATTGCCGCGGTAAAGCGTGAACTTGGATTCAAATGGTCGCTATATATGATTTTTGGGCAGACCGCAATTGCATGGATAATGTCGTTTTTGAGTTACATTGTATGTACATTATTTGGATTATAACTGTAATTTTAACAGTGTATTCTTCCAACCATTAGTTTTTAAAAGGATCTTTTGACTGGTCCACGGTATTCAGTTCTTCCACATTTACCACATACCGTGCTCCAGGCATAGATTTTAATACTTGCTGATAATCATAAGAAATTTTTTCGGTCTTTTCTGCATCAAGAATTTTCTTCATTGCCGGACTTGGATTCAGCTTGTCAGCTTTTGTAAACAGCTCGTTTCTTGGAGTGGCACGGGTTGTACTTCTAAGCTTTTCAACAATTGCAGCCATTTCTACATCATCCCCGTAAGTGCTTACCTGATTTTTTTTGGCATATCCGCTTTTTACTTTTGAAATATTCTTGTCATAAAACCAGATTTTTACATATCCGTTTTCTTCTTCTGGATTTCCAATTTCTTCAAAGGATTTTGCAATTACGGCAGAAAAAGGCAGACTTGCAATAACATTTGAATCTTCCAAAAGGGAGTCTTTTACTTCAAGTTTTTCTATAACAATAGCCGGCTCAGAGTTTGGCGCAATGTATTCAGAATAAATCCAATAATCGACGGAATCAAAAACTGCATGATAATAATTTTCGGGATTTCGTTCTCCGTCAGAAATAATCAAGGACTCTTGTACCCCGTCATTTGTAACAGTTTCTAAAATGTCTCCGCGGGAAAGCGAACTCATGCGATGCATTTTACCGTCGCGTCCGTAAAGATTTAATCCCAAAGAAGGAGCCAGAACAACACACGGAAGCAGAACTTCAGGACATTCTTCTTCTGAAATTTCTTCCACATGTGCTTCGGAAATCTCTTCACTTTGAACAGGCTTTGGTGTAACCCTTCGGCATGAATAAAAGGTTGTTAGAATAATTAAAAAAGAGAATACATACGAAAATGATTTTTTATAAAAATTTCCCATCTCACAAATTATCGGCAGGTTTTCCATCTTCCGTGAATAAGTGAACTTTATTTGCTTTAAGTCCCAAAATTACAGGCCCTGGTAAAAGAGATTTAGCATCATCTGAATCTAGAATAGCCCTGATTATTCCGCTTTCTGACTTAGGGTGAGACAAAAGTAAAGTCGTATCTCGCCCCTGTGTTTCTACACGCTCCAATGTAAGACTTATAGAATTTTCATTTTTTGAATCAGAATCTTTTATTACAAAAAAACCTTCAGGTCTGACAGCCATAAAATATTTATTTCCATTTTTTTCTGTTCTGATAACATTTATTGGGGGAGTTCCAAGAAATTTAGCCACAAAAAGATTTGCAGGATTTTCATACACGTCCTGTGGAACTCCAATCTGCTGAACAGCCCCTTCTTTCATCACCACAATTAAATCCGAAATACTCATTGCTTCGTCCTGATCATGGGTAACAAAAATTGTAGTTATTCCCGTCTCTTTTTGAATACGCCGAAGTTCTTCCCGCGTCTGAAGTCTTAATCTGGCATCCAGATTTGAAAGTGGCTCATCCATCAATAGAACTGGCGGACGTTTTACCAAAGCTCTGGCTATGGCTACACGCTGCTGCTGGCCTCCAGAAAGTTCCTTTGGTTTACGCTCCAAAAAATCTTCTATCTGAACAATTCTTGCCGCTTCTAAAACCCTTGCCTTTATTTCTTCTTTTGAAATTTTTTGATTTTCCAATGGGAAAGCTATATTTTTAAAAACCGAAAGATGAGGATATAAAGCATAGTTTTGAAAAACCAGTCCAACTCCGCGTTTTTCTGTTGGAACTTTTGTAATGTCTTCATCTCCAAAAAATATATTCCCCTCTGTTGGTTCCAGAAGACCTGCAATCATATAAAGCGTAGTTGACTTACCGCAACCCGAAGGTCCCAAAAGGGCGGTAAGTTTTCCATCGGGAATTTCCAAATTAAAATTATCTACTGCAACAACTTCTTTCTTGTCTTGTCCCCTTGCCGAAAATTTTTTTGTAATATTTTTTAAGATTATTTTCATTTTATATTCCTATTTTTTAACAGTAAAAGTCTTATTCATATTCATATCCATAAGATTAAATCTTATAGGGCCACTTTCTTCTGTATAAGAAATAACATAATAAATTTTTATCATAAACTTTTTACTTAAAATATCAGCTTCCATATTTTTAAAATTATCCCCATGCCATAACTTTAATGAATCATAAACATTAAGCTCTGGAATCTTTATAGTTTTTACATCCCCTGTAAGTCTACCCCAGTTGCTCCAGTCTGTCGCCTGAACTTCCACATAAAGCACAGGACTATTTTTAGATGACAACGATTTTTCATTTAATAAAAGTTTAGGCTGTTCCGTCATTTTAAAAATATTATTTTCAACTTTCCAGTCTACATTTTCTATATTCGAAACAGAAATTTCTCCAAGTCCGTTTTTTGCAGTTATTGTCAGCCCGTCAGTTGAATCTACCTGCCTCCAAAAATTATCCAGATAACTGACTTTTACCGTGTACTTATTCCCCGCTTTTACATAAGGATAATTCCATCTGGTTCCCTTAATTATTTTTTCATCCCATGAAATATCCTGAACCATTTTCCCATTCACAAAAATCTGGCGGACGTGAGCATTTTCAGGAATATTTTTTATTTCTATAGTTATTCCTTTCTCTGAACTCTTCTTTACCTCGGAAATAGATAAAGCGTTTGGATCTTCAGGAATTGGCTTTCCAAGATTTTTCCAAATCATTTTTCTGGTATAATCATAAATATTATTCTTTTTTGAGGTCAAATATAATCCCGCTGGTTTCCAGCAAAAATCACCCCAAAACTTTACAGAGTTCCTGTTATCCAAATCAGGACTGTTCAAATAAGGTTCTGCCATTTCTTTCCATTTCAGAAATCTTTTACTGCAATCTTCAAAATTCCATTCTGAATCTTCTGCAGAAACTTCAAATAGATAATTTATAAATTTTTCTTTGAACTCCGGTACTTGAAGCATCTTATCCATAAGAGGACGCTTCTGACCTCTGCCCCATTCCAAAGGATTCTGTTGTATTCCCTGAGGCTCTCCTTCGTTTCCTAAAATTGAACAGCCCAAAGTATTGTCATAATCAAATGGAATAAAAAACATTTTCCCTTCATTAAAATATAAGTAGCAGTTATTTGCATTACCCCAATAATCGTCGTCCATACCCAAAAGAATGTTTACTGCATACGTTTTTAAAAATAAATCTACGTCCATTTTTTGTTCATAAAAAGTTTTGATTTTTTGTATTGATTCTTTATCTTTTGCATTTTTTACATCCGGCAGAGCATTCAATTCCGTAATAAATTCTTTGAGCTCTTTTTTTGCCCTGTTCAGTTTTTTCTTATTTGTTTTTAAATCGTAAGTTGGCATTTCCATAATCCAGTCTGTAGGATTTCCGTTTTCATCAAAACTTAAAATTTTATTTTCTTCACACCCGTATGCCGCATCTGGATAAGCCAAATCTGCTCCTCCCGAGATTTTCCACAAGTTACCCTTTTCATTTAGCCACGCATTTTGTGCCTGATTTTCTTTTTGTGACCGTGCTTTTAGTGAATACTCAGTAACCTCTTCAAACATTTCATAAACACCAAAATTTACTGTAGTAATTTTTCCATCAGCTTCAATAAATTTTAAAGAAACTTTTGTATGACTTGCCCTAGGTGCAGCCCAGATTCCATAACGATGAAACATATCGTAACAAAATATTTCACGGGAACATGAAGCATCCATTCTTTTTAATGCAACACCTTTTAAACACTCTGCCATAGTCTGATTTTTTTTTGCATCTCCAAAAGTAAAATCAACTTTAAAATGAGACTGACGGTAATCGTCATCTGAACAACTGGAAGCGTAATAATAATATTCCTGACTCCAGTCGGCATTCATCTGGTGGTGCCCGCTTTTATCGTCCGGAGAATCTTTTCCCTGAGGTCTGAAACGGCTTGAGTTTCCTCTAAGTTTTATTCCTCCTCCTGGGAGAAGCCATTTTGCATTTTCTTTTTCGTATTCAAAACTTTCAATTTTTACCAGATTTTCATTTTTGTAAAAGTAATCATAATTTTTTAGAAGCTGGTTCCATTCACTCCGTTTCATTGTGATTGTAATAGAACCTAAAGATTCTGTGCTAAAAATGAAATCCAGATTTTGGTTCATAGATTCATATGGAGCGGGATTTAAATAATCTTTTACTTCTGATTTTTCTTCACCAAAAAACAAAGCTGCTGAAAAGAAAATAAATACTGCAGAAAGGATTTTTTTCATAAAGACCTCAAAAAATTAATCTGTCTTTATATTATATCACGATATAAAAAAAGGCGGCAAAAAATGCCGCCTTTTAGAATAAAACTCACAATTTACTGTAGAACGAACCCTGCGTCCTCCCCAAAGTCATACAAAATGCACCAGTAAGTTCCATAACCAGTATTTGAAGGATCGCTTCCTGCAAATCTGATTCCAAACCGCATATTTGTTCCAGATGTTGCAGGATTTTCACCATTCAAATATTCTGTAAAATCAATTTCATCCTGAAGTGTTGTTATCTGCTTAGAGCCCTGCCATGCCCAGCTTGTAGTATTCAGTTCTACTTCATATTTTCCATAACTGTCCAGTCCGCTAAGGCTGAGTTCCGGAACAGGGTTAAACTTAAGTTTATTTCCGCTCATAGTATATTTGTATCCATTGGCCTTGTAATACAAATCACCCATTCCGTCTTCTGCTTTAATTGTAATTTCATTAGTAGTATTTCCGCTAAACGAACCCCAACTATCATTATTGAACTCAATTTTTACAGTATAAGAGTTTCCCGACTTTGTAAAAGGATATCCCCATTCTGATGCTGTTACGATATCGGAAGTACCATATGCAGCATCCCTTGAAACCTTTTTACCGTTTACATAAATATTTCGCACAAATGCAGCCGAAGGAACATTTAAAATTCCAATTTTAATTCCTGAATAATTATCATCTTTTATAGGATAAATAAACAAATCTGTAATTTCTGACTTTGTCTTCCAACGGGCATATACTTTTGTACATGTTGCATAGTTTACATAATCTTCTGCATCTTTTGTTTTAGTCCAACCTGTAAGAATATATCCATTCTTTTCTGGAATACCTCCTACAAGTCCTCCAAGTGCCTTGCCATTTTCTGGTTGTGAAACTGTTACGTCAGCAGAAGAACTGTTTATGGTGCCGCCGTTTAAATCAAAGGTAATGCTATCTATTTTTTTAAGCCATTTTTCAAACGAATCTCTTGTTGCGTCATAAATATTATTAGATTCTGTCGTTAATGAATAACCACTTGGCTTCCATGTATAATCCCCCCAGGATTTTGTTGCCACGTGTCCTTCCAAATCTGTGCTGTTTAGATAAGGTTCTACCATAGCCTTCCACTTAAGGAATAAGGCACTGCAGTCTGTAAAGTTCCAAGCAGATGTTTCTGCAGAAACTTCCAGAAGGTAATCTGTGAACTTCTGTTTGTATTCCGGAACAAGAAGGAGTTTGTCCATAAGCGGGCGGTTTTGACCTCTTCCCCATTCCAATGGATTCTGCTTAAAGCCTTCAGGCTGCCCAGCATCTCCTTTAATGGAAGCACCCAGAGTGTTGTCGTAATCGAACGGAATAAAATAAACTTTTGTATTTTTATTCTTGTCTTTTCCAAAATAAAGATAATAGTTATTTGCGTTTCCCCAGTAATCGTCGTCCATTCCAACAAGAATATTTACAGCATATGATTTTAAGAAAAAGTCTATATCAAACCACTTTTCATAAAAGTCTTTTATTGCCTTCTCATCATTTGCATTTGTATTTGAAGAAGGTAAATTTTTCAGCTCTGTAATAAAGCCTTGAAGTTCCGTAATTGCAGACTCTTTATCAGGACTTTCCTTGTTTGTTTTTAAATCATAAGTCGGTTGATTCCATATATAAGATTTAAAAGTTCCGTCTTCATTAAATTCAATCAGATTTTCTTCTACATCCATTGTTGCATTTGGATTTGAAAGGTCGCCTCCTGAAACTTTCCAAAGGTTTCCTTTGTTGTTTTTCCAAGGATTTGAAGCACTGTTGTTTCCGTCTTCACGAGCTTTAAGAGACTGCTTGTTTACTTCTTCAAACATTTCATAAACACCAAAATCTACATCAGTTACTGTACAGTTGGTAGTATCAGAAATTATGTTTCCTTGTTCATCAACATCTTCTACAAACTTGAACAAAACTCTTGTATGGCTTGCGTATGGGGCTGTCCAAATGCCGAACTTGTGGAACAAATCATAACACATAATTTCACGGGTACAGGTTGAATCCATTCTTTTTAATGCCACGCCTTTCATACAGCCTGCCATTTTCATTTCAGCATCACCTTCCAGGAATTCTTCAAAATCTACTTTAAAATGTGACTGTCTGTAATCTGTATCAGGACATGTAGCGGCATAAGTATAATATTCCTGACTCCAGCTTTCGTTCATTTTAACATTTCCACTATTATCTTTTGGGAAATCTTTTCCTTGAGGACGGAAACGGCTTGTATTACCTCTTAGACGGAATCCTATGTTATCGATTTTCCATGTTACCCCGTCTTTTTCATATTTGTATTCAATGCCCCTTACGCAGTTTTCATTCTTATAAAAATAATCATAATTTTTTAAAAGCTGATTCCATTCACTTCGTCTTACTGTAAGAGTTGTTGTTCCTAAAGTCTGATTGTTAAAAATAAATTGAAGATTTGCTTCGCGGCTTCCTCTTGGGTCCGGGTTGTTATTTTGTACCGGTGATTCTGGATTTTCTCCACCAGGGGTTTCCGGTGTTCCAGGATTTTCTGGGTTTGCAGGACTTTCAGTCCCCCCCCCCTCACTTGGAGTCACAATAGGATTACAGCCGATAACACCGAACATAAAAAGTCCGGCAGTCAGCGTAACCAAAATTTTCTTAATGCTTTTCATTTTTCCCTCCAAAAAGCTATATAAAAGAATATTTATAAAAACTCTTGCCTAAAAAGGCATATCTTTATTATTTTAAACTATACATTTACTTAAATCAAACTTATTTAGAGGTTTAAAATATGGCAAAACATGAATTTCAGACAGAAGTAAATCAGCTTCTTAAACTCCTTATCCACTCTCTTTATTCAAACAAAGACATCTTCCTGCGCGAAATTGTTTCAAACGGTTCAGATGCCTTGGACAAATTAAAGTATCTGACTGTTTCAGATGAAGCTTTCAA
>JABUUX010000245.1 GCA_021442965.1 Treponema sp. | reverse complement strand
TCGCCGAGACTCGCTAAAAACAGTCCTCGACTGTTTTTTTAACGCTCCCTATCTTCTGCTGACATATTTTTACCCCGGATAGTAGTGGCGCCGAAGGCGATATTTTACGGTAGTTGAGTATATCGAAACTACCGTAAAATATTGGAGCGCAAAGACGCGGAACCACGCATAGCCGGATAAGGTTCAAAAATTTAAAATTGCCATTTTACCAATCAGTGATAAAATTAAAGAAATTCATTAATCAGGAGTTCGTAAAATGGCTTTTATTGACATGGTCGAATGGAAACCGCAATCAAATGATATTTTTGCATGGCGTTTTCCTGAATCTAATTTAAGTACAGCAACACAATTAATTGTAAGAGAATCTCAGGAAGCTGTGTTTTTTTCAAAAGGACAAATTTTAGGAAAATTTGGACCTGGGAAACATAAACTAACAACAGAAAACCTTCCTCTCTTGCGAAATTTATTTGGAATTCCTTTTGGCGGCAAAAATCCATTTACTGCCGAAGTTTGGTTTGTAAATAAAGCCGCTCCTCTTACAATAGACTGGAAAACAACATCAATGCGTTTTATGGATCCAGACTACGGGCAGATGATTCCTTTAGTTGCTTCAGGAAGATATGGACTTAAAGTTATTGATGCAGAAAAATTTCTTGTTCAGCTTGTCGGTACTTTAAATCAATTTACATCAAAAGAACTGACTGATCATTTTATGGGACCTCTTGTTGCAAAAACAAACAGTTCAATTGTTTCTTTTATGTCTGCCAATAGGGTTGGCATTAATCAAATTGCAGCTCATTTAGATGAACTTTCAAAATTTATTGGTCAGCCAATGGCAGAATTTTGGGAAGCTTATGGCTTTTCTTTGACCGGTTTTTATATTACTTCAGTTGATCTTGACACTTCTACTCCTGATGGTAAAAAAATATCAGATGCTCTTTCTGACAGATCCGCTCAAAGTATTGCCGGATATACATGGCAGCAGAAACAGTCTTTTGGAATGGCAAATAATGCTGTTAATCAGGCTGGAAATTCTTCAAACGGTGGTATGGGAATAATGGGTGTTGCCATGATGGCTGGAGCTTTTGGTGGAGGCGGTGGCGGAATGGGTTCAGCTATGATGCAGCCTCCAAACCAGGCTCAGTATGCTATGGGTGGAAATATGGGAATGACCGGAGGAGCAGCACCGATTAATAAACGTGCAGAAGTCTTCTGTTCAAATTGTGCAAAAAAATATCCAACTACATCAAGATTCTGTCCTCATTGTGGAGATCCATATAATCCTTGTCCTGCTTGTGGTGCTGATAATTCTGAATCAGCTAAGAGATGTGTCAGCTGCGGAACTATGCTACAAGTATCTCAAAATGAAATGGGTGGCGGTAATGTATGCTCTAAATGCGGTAATCCTGTTCAAACGGGAATTAAATTCTGTCCAACTTGCGGAAATAAACTGATGTAAGGTTCAGAAGAAATATTATTAAAATCACTTTTTTTTATTCTTGATGAGGTATATTTATGAGTAAAAAAGGACTTGCAATTTTTAGATTGCTAATTCTTTGTTTTGGTCTTTTGCTTATTGGAGCTGGATATAAATTTTCTCCTGTAAAAGAAGGTCTGGAAAACTGGCGAATCAATTATTTGTGGATTTCAATTACTATTGCATACTTAGCCATTTTCTTCCCAATTTTGTCACCCATTCCCGTAAAAGATTCTTCTGATTCTTTTATTATGTCAGGTATTATTTTTACCATAGCTGACATAATTCTTGTAACTGTTTCTCTTACACTTGGAATATTATCTTACAAGGGAATTTTCAGTTTCATTTTATGGCCTTTATTAATTCAAGGTGCTGTATTTTTCTTTTTTCTAATAAGTTTACTTATCTGCATTACAACAACTTCTCATGTAAAATCTGTATCACAAACAGAATTTAACAAGAAAGCTTTACTTTCTGAAATAAAACAATTTTCTGAACAGTTATCCATTCTTTCAAATTCTCTTGGTGAAACTAATAATGAATTAAAAGAAAAAATGATTTTTATTTCAAATGAATTACGTTACATTTCTCCATCGGATAATAAAATGGCTAAAGATTTGGAAAATAAAATTTATTTGAATCTTAAACAAATATCAGTAGACCCAGTATTTAAGATGCCTGAATCTTCAGGACAAAATGCTTTAAAGATTTCAACAGAAATATGTCTTTTAATAAAACAGAGAAAAGCTGTTTATTAATTCATAACTAAAATTTTCACAGGAGAATAAAATGACGGGTAAAGTATTTGAAGATTCTACCAATATTTATCAGGATCAGGCTAAAGTTTTATTTGAATACTACAAAAAAGCAGCAGAAAAAATTGTTGAGGAAGAAAAACAAATTGAACAAAATATTTCGGATTTAAATAAACAAATTGATGAAGCTGAACATAAAATAAAATTATTCAAAATTCTTATGATTATTTTCTTTATTTTGGGCGTTATTGGAGGTTTGATTTTTTTAATTTTATTGAAAAAGAAAGAAAAGCTTATTGTTAAATTAAAAGAAGAAATTTCAGTTCAAGAAGAAAAATTTAAAAATATTCGTCGAGATTATTCTATTGATAAAATTGGTGTTGTTTATGTTCCGGTTGCAACAAGAGTTCCATTTGAAGGAAAAAGTTTTCTTGTAGATCATACCAGAAAAGTTCAGGAAACAAATTTTCAGCTGACAGTACTTCATAAACCTGAAGAATTTTCTGAAGCATTAGATAAACTTCAGTCCGGAATGGAAACCATGCCTATTGTTGAAGCAAATACAATGCCCGAAGAAGTTGATACTTCAAACTACTCTACTTCTGTACAAAATATTACATTACATGATTACGTAGGAAATATTGACCGTCAGGTCAGAAATATAAGTTATCTTCTTAACGACAGTGAAAAAGTTTCTGTATCAATTCCTGTAATAAAGCCTGAAAGTGAAGAAGAAAAATACATAGACAGTTATGCAACAATTGATACTGGAGATAAACCTGTTCTTAATGTTTTTGATATTTCTGATTTTGATAACAAACTAAACAGTTTTGCTTCATTAAATGCTATGAAAAATCAAATTAAAAACGATTCAGAGTCAGATAACTCTGAATATATGAAAAAATTGATGGTCCAGCTTGCTGAAACTGTTCAGTTACTGACTTTGACTAAAAGTTCAGGTTCCTCAAAACTTATTTCGTATACAACTAATATTTTTGAAAATGTTCTTAAATCTTCTTACAATCAATATTCTCCAATACTTGAAGCAGAAGAAATTGAAAGAATTCGAACTGCAAATTTTGATTATCAAACATCAGTAAATGATTACAAACCTTTTGCACTGAAACAGGGCTCTCGTGTTAAATTTGATTTATTTTCAGGTAACTGGGTAGCTGAAGATGGCTCCAGAACAACCATGCCGTTTGGTATGCATCAGGTAGATGAAGAAGTTCTTATGCCAGTAATTCAGAACCTGATGGAAGAAAATAGAATTGAACGTCTGAAAATTTATAACAATATAGAAGACCAGAAAAGAGAATATCTGGAAAAATGGACTAGTGAAACAGGAGCTTATTTCCGAGATAACAGAAAATCTGCTGATGATCTTATAACTCATATGCGCGAAGCATTTGCAGATTATACAAGTTCAGCCACCACTTATAAATCATTGATGAAAACTCAGGATATGTTAGACAGTCAGGGAGTTGGAGCAAATGTAAAAGTTGAAGCAGAAAATGCACAGGATGAAATGATTGCAGGTTTTGAAACTCAAGCTATGCAATGTAATAAACAGCAGGAAGAATTTGCTGACTTTATGGATAGGATTCAGGATGATATTAATGACAGTAAAGAAAGATTCGGACATGTTGAATATTATGAAGCTTCCCTAAGAGACAATGAATCTCATAATATGGCTGTGTCTATGAATTCTGTACAGGATCTGGAACCAAGAAAAAAACAGCTTGTTTCTGTAAGCCCATATTTTGCAAACAATGCAATAGTTCCACCGCTTCCTGACACACAGCCTGAACTGATGCAGGATTTGGATATTAATCTGAATCAGCAAGTTTCTGAAAGTCTGTTTAATCTTTCTCAAAATGAACATGATGAATCTTCATCTTTTGAATCAAATTCAAATGATGATTCAAAAAATGAAACTGAAGATTCAACAGATAATGAAACTTATTATAATCAAACTGATTCAAATAAAGAAACTGCGGAACAATATCAAACTTCTGAAGAAGTAGATTCCTCTACTACATCATCTTCAAATGAAACCAATGAATCCGACCTTGAGATAAATAATTCTGATTCGGAGGTAGACTAATGGCATCTTTTGATTTTGTTGTTGATACCAGGCCAATGGCTCAATCTGTTTCTGAAGTTTCAGGTCATGTTATAAGAACTACCCAAGCAGTAGTTGCAATGGAGTCTGCAGTAATTAAAAGTGAAGAAATTGCATCTAACAATATATGTAAAAATGTAAACACAGGATTTCACATACTTATTCAGTCTCAGGTAAGTCAAAAAGCTGCTTCGTATTTTTCAGAAATGTCCAGCAAAATGATTCTTCTAATGGAATTTGCTAAAAATCTTTCCCAAACGCAAAACAGAATGAATAGTGATTATCAAAGATTAAAAAGAGAATATTCAAAAATTTTTCATAGTCTTGATAAAACTTTAGAAAACAGAATCCGTCAATTAGACAAATATGCAATGGAACTTGGTGATATAAAAAAGAACATAGTTACTACAAGAATAGTACGTGATGCACCTTCAGCTTTAATTTACGGAAAAGATACTCAAGAAACTGCTCAACTTATGTTTTCTGCCCGTATAAAGTCAAAAGCAGGAAAAGCATTAGATAACATGACTCAAAGTGTTTTCAGTACTCAGTTTTATAAAGATCAGTTGGAGTCTGTTTTAAGAAATTCGAATATCAGTGTTAATTCATCAGAATGTATACCTGTTGTATTTACAGAAGAAAAAAGTCTTATTTCAAGCGGCACAAAAGTAAATAATCTTTTTATATCTGAAAGTATTGGAAATGGACCTAAAGGTTTTGTTGAAAATACTGTCATGGAAAACCTAGATAAAATACAAAACCAAACTTCATCTCAATCTGAAAAAAATGAAATCAACAATGAATTTATGAAGCTTGTTTCTGAATCTAATCTTGATGAAAGACTTTCAAAAAAAATTATTTCACTTTATAACGGAGGTAAAGAATGAGTTATACACAAAATTTCAGAACTTCCGTTACAGTAACAGGCTCAAAATCTGTCAGCTATCCTGCAAGTGAACACGGTGGTTCTACAACAGTCTACTTTGAAAAAACAGAACCTGTTAATATCAGTATTTATGTAGATACCGAAGCCTTTGATTCTAGAATTTATGAAGCAGAGTCTAATATTGATAATCTTACAGGCTCTGTCGTAGCAATGAACTCTGCACAGTGCGCTTCAATTATTCGTTCTGGAGAAGAAATCTCAAATACTATCACAAAAGGTTTTTATAAACTGATTGGCTCTGAAGTTACAACTCAGATTTCAGAGAATAAAAGTCAACTGCAATCAAAATTTGCCCTTGTAATGGAACTTGCTAAAGATATCAATAATAAACATTCAAGAATGGAAATTGATATTAACAGATTAAAAAGACACTATGGTGAAATTTTCAAAGGCTTGGATGAAGATTGTCGAAAAAGAGTTCTCTCTTTAGACAAACCTTCCTTTATTCTTTCTAATTGCAGAACAAAACTAATTAAAAATCCTTATTTAAAAGAAGGTGCATTTTCACTTCACGAAATTTCTGATACTACCAATTCTAATAATCTTTCTACAATTGCTAGATTAAGAAGTCAGGTTTCAAACGTTATCAATGTCATAACTAATTCTGAATTGAAAACGCGAGATTATCTTAGAAATGTTCAGACATTTTCGGAAAACATCCCTGTTTCTGAAAAGCAGGTTTCTATGATTCCTGTGATATTTTATGAAGAACAGGATATCTGTGAAAAAAACAGAACAAATTTAAATTCTGTTTGTAATTCATTTATCCCTTCATCTAATGAAATTCAAAATCAAGTTTGTTCATTTGTTTCTGGAACAAATGCTGATAATTGGATTTCTAATTCTGAATATGAAGAAAAAATGATTGACCAGAATTTTATTGCTTTAGCAGAATCTGATTTTGCAAACAATTCTTCAGATGAAAAGCAAAGAATTCATGATACTGTAATGAAACTTTGGAAATCAAATTCTATAAAAACTTTGAAAGGAGTATAAGTAAAATGGAATCAATGACTGAAATTCGCTTTGGAGATAACCTTGCTGTCTTAAAAAATAATATAGTTAAAACCAGTATTCTACCTCAGAAAACTTCAGAATTAAATCGCAATATAAAAATTCAGGGAAATGTTGTAATTGAAGGTGGTGTATTTGGAAATATCATTGACATTGAGGAAGGACCTTGTACTTTTAAAGGTGCTGTTTATACGAATCATGAGCTACATATTTTAAATGAAGCAAAAGATTCTATTATTTTTGAGAAAGCTGTTGCTTCTGCAGATTCTGTTAACGCACTCATTACAAATGGAAAAGCTGTTTTTGGAGCAGACATAAACGCAGTATCAGTAAAATTAAAAAATTGTTTTGTTGCAGGCAGTATTTTTGGAGCTGAAATTTATCTTGAAAATTCAATTGTTCTTGGTGGTGTTTTTGGAACAAAAAAAATAACATTACAAAATTCAATTGCCGGAACATTTAATTCACCAGAAGTAAATATTGGTGGAATTGATTATATGCTTTATCCTTCTGCCTTTTCTGTTGAACCTATTTCACCACTACCAGGAACTGAGCTTTATAATCTTTCACTTGCAGATTTAGGCTCTGCATTTAAAGGGGAAGTCCAAAATCCGTCAAGTGGAAAAGTAAAAATGGATTACCAGTACGACAGTCAAAGAACCGTACTAAAAGACAATAATGATCAAACCGGAATTGGAGCTAATACTATAATTAACAGCTATTCAATTGCGACACGTGTTCTGGCCGCAGATATGCTTGATTTAGAAAAACTTGAAAATCATTTTGTAATTGGTGCAGGCAGTCTGGGCTCCCAAATATTAAAAAATTATACATTAAGTAAATCTGATGGATCTAAATCAGAAGAACTTTCTCTTAAAAACATTTCGGATTTTTTCTTTAAGATTCTTTCTGGTGAAATACAAATTCAAGAACTAAATAATGATGTTAGTATCGGGGATTTAAAAAGAATGATGTCATAAAAAAAAGTGGCTGTATCAAAAATAATTTTGATACAGCCACTTTTTTAAGAATTAGTATTCCTTTTTCTCTGTCTTACGCTTTTTGTTCAAAAGTTTGCGTTCAAGAGTGGTGTTCTTCTGGTGAAGAATGGCAGATGGTTTTACGAAGTATTCACGTTTTTTGAATTCACGGATAATACCTTCTTTTTCAACCATGCGTTTGAAACGTTTGATAGCCTTTTCCAGGTTTTCTGTTTCATCAACACTGATTGTTGCCATTATATTTCACCTCCTTAAGTACGAAAGTTTCGTAAGTTTTTTTATTATAAAGATTTTTATAATCTTATTCAAATACTTTTCTGTCAATTTAAGAAATTTCACTTAGATTTTTGAAGAAAGTTATAATTGAATCATTCACTTTTTTACTTTATAATGTTTATTTGATATTTATTTAAATTATAAATTTTGGATATTTCCGAGGAGTATATTTATGGCAAACAAAATTACAATTATTGGTGCCGGACAGGTTGGTTCTTCAGTAGCATACGCACTTTGTCTTAAGGGTGTTGCAACAGAAATTGTTCTTATTGATATCGATGAAAAACGTGCAGCTGGTGAAGCAATGGATATCCGTCAGGGAACTCCTTATATGGCTCCTGTAAATATTCATGCAGGTTCTTATGAAGATGCAAAAAATTCAGATATCGTAATCATCACTTCTGGTGTTGGTCGCAAACCTGGTCAGTCACGTCTTGACCTTGCTCAAATTAACGTAAACATTTTTAAATCTATTATTCCACAGATTACAAAAGCTGCTCCTGACGCTATTTATGTACTCGTAGCAAATCCTGTTGATGTTCTGACATATCAGCTTGCAAAATACTCTAATATTCCAGCAAATCATATTATCGGAACCGGTACACTTCTTGACACAGCCCGTCTGCGTACAAAAATTGCAGATGAATATGGAATCGGTCAGACAAACCTTCATGCATATGTTTTCGGAGAACACGGAGATTCTTCTTTTGTTCCTTGGTCACTTGTAAATATTGCTTCTGTCCCTGTTGATGATTATAACAATGCTGTAGGAAATAAACACAAAGAATTAAACCGTGACGAAGTTGAAGAATACGTTCGTAAATCAGGTGGAATGATTATTGAAGCAAAAAAATGCACAAACTATGCTATTGGAGTTACAACTGCAAAACTTTGTGAACTTATAAAAACAAACATTCCATCTGTTACAATTGTTTCTACAATGCTTAATGGAGAATACGGAATTAATGATGTTTGTCTTTCTATTCCAACAGTTGTAGGTGGAAATGGAGTTGAAGGACGTCTAGCTCCACAACTTGCTGACTCAGAAGTTGAACAGCTCCGAAAATCAGCTGATGCACTTAAAGCAGTAATTGCTCAACTTGATTTTAACTAATTTTTCAATAAATTATATTAAAGGGATAATTATATGGAATATAGAATTGAACATGACTCAATGGGTGAAGTAAAAGTACCAAAAGACAGATACTGGGCAGCCCAAACTGAACGCAGTCGAAACAACTTTCAGATTGGTATGGGACAGGAAACTATGCCTCGTGAAATTACTCACGCATTCGGAATTTTGAAAAAAGCAGCATGTCTTGCAAATAATACACTTAAACCTGAAAAAATGACTTCAAAAAAAGTGAAGGCTATTACAAAAGCCTGTGATGAAGTAATTTCTGGTTCATTAAATGATCACTTCCCTCTTGTTGTTTGGCAGACAGGTTCTGGCACTCAGTCTAACATGAATGCAAATGAAGTTATTGCTAACCGTGCCAACGAAATTGCAAAAGAAAAAATCTGTCACCCTAATGATGATATCAACATGAGTCAGTCATCAAATGACACGTTCCCTACTGCCCTTCACATCTCTTCAGTTCTGGTTCTTGAAGATAAAGTTCTTCCGGCAATCGAAGTTCTTGTAAATACTTTCAAACGTCTTGAAAAGGAAAATAAAGGAATAGTAAAATCTGGTCGTACTCACCTTCAGGATGCTGTTCCTGTTTCTTTCAGTCAGGAAATTTCCGGATGGAGAACATCTCTTGAACGTGATGCAGAAATGATTAAATCTTCACTTCCTTACCTTAAACAGCTTGCTCTTGGTGGCACTGCTGTAGGAACAGGACTTAATGCTCCGAAAGGATTTGATAAAGAAGTTGCAAAACAGGTTTCTCTCCTTACAGGGAAAAAATTTGTAACAGCACCAAATAAATTCCATGCTCTTACTTCTAAAGACGAACTTGTATACGCACATGGAGCATTAAAAGCTCTTGCTGCCGATATGATGAAAATTGCAAACGATGTTCGCTGGCTTGCTTCCGGTCCTCGTGACGGACTTGGAGAAATCCATATTCCGGAAAATGAACCAGGTTCTTCAATTATGCCGGGAAAAGTAAACCCTACTCAGTGTGAACAGGCTACAATGGTTGCGGTTCAGGTTATGGGAAATGATGCCGCTATCGGTTTTGCCGCTTCTCAGGGTAACTTCGAACTGAACGTTTTTATGCCTGTTATTGCCTACAATTTTATCCAGTCTGCACGTCTTCTTGCTGAATCAATCATTTCATTCAACAATAACTGTGCAGTAGGTATTACAGCAAACAAAGAAAAAATGCATCACAACCTTTATAACTCTCTTATGCTCGTAACAGCTTTGAATCCTTATATCGGTTATGAAAATGCTGCAAAAACTGCTCACAAAGCATATGATGAAAACATTTCTCTTAAAGAAGCCTGTGTAGGACTCGGATTCCTTACTGCCGCTGAATTTGACAAAGTTTTCAAGCCTGAATCAATGGTATAATTTTTTATAAAACTGTTTGATTCATAACTCCCGGTAATAATCGGGAGTTTTTCTTTTTAAAGTCATATTTTAAATTTCAACGGGTTTAGTTATGTACTAATGATTGATAATATTCTATAATAGAAATAGTATGCTTAAATTTTCATATTTTCCAGGATGTACATTAAAAAATAAAGCCAAATCATTGGATGTTAATGCACGAAACTGTGCAAAAGCCCTTGGTTTTGAGCTCGAAGAGATTCCTGACTGGCAGTGTTGCGGTGGCGTTTACCCTATGGGAAAAAACGAAATCGCTCCTAAATTACCGTCAGTTCGCGCACTGGCTTATGCCCGTGACCAGGAAACTGCGTTGGTTACTCTCTGTTCAGCCTGCTA
>JABUUX010000208.1 GCA_021442965.1 Treponema sp. | reverse complement strand
ATATCTTCTTTTGAAGGTTCTTTATCTTTAATTTCGTTTACAACAGGAGCGGATGAAAGATTTTCATCTGAAACACAAAGGTCATAATCAATAACAGAATCTCTCATTTTAGATTCTTCTACATCCTGTGTAATTGGAGTTTCTTCAGCATCTGCATCAATTCCAAAGTCAGAAAGATCAATTTCTTCTGTACTTCCTGATGAAATTTCAGTTGAACCATGTTCTTCAAAGAAAGAATTAGATACATCTTCAGTTTCAATATTTTCTTGAACAGGAGGTTCGTCATCATCGAAAATAACCGAATCTGACTGATCATTTTCTTCTGTTTCTATTGAGTCAATAGAATTATCAAATGAAATATCCATTTCAAGAGGTTTTTCATCTACAATTTCTTCTTCTTTGGTTTCGGCTGGTCCTGATGTAAAGTCTCCACCATCAAGGAAGTCGTCCAAAGAAATCTCTCCGTCTTCGACAGTTTCTCCAAGTCCATTATTTCCAGAAGCTACAGATTCGTCTGAAAAACCGTCTTCTAAAAAGTCATCAAGAGATATTTCTCCATCTTCCGAAGGGAGTTCAAAATCTGATACTTCTTCAATTGTATCAGTATTGTTTACTTCGTTTATTTCAGAATCAGAAACATCAGTAAATGATTCTTCTGATTCTGAACTTGTATTTGAATCTAAGTTTATTTCTTCAAAGTCTTCAAGATTAATTTCATCGGATATTTCTTCTGAAATACTTTCTTCCAAGGCTTCATTTTCTGGGGTTTCAACTGGAATATCAAGTACTGAGTCAAAATTCAAAGCAGAGTCACTGTTTGTTTCCTCTATTGTTTCTTCAATATCAGGGATGTCAAAAGCACTGTCAATATCAAAATTTGAAGAAGGATCTTCTGTTTCTGGCGAAAGATTATTTTCATCGCTTGCAGGCTGACGTTTAACCCATACACCGTAGCTGTCAAGTTCGTTTGTGTTGTCTGTAGAATCCATCATAAAAGTTCCCCTCAGGTTGATAAATTTAAGGTATTTTAGAAAAATCCCTTTCTTACTTTATATTTATCGGTAAATGACTGTAAAAACTGTATAGAATGTTATAATAACAAAATTATACAATTTGTTTTATTATATCATACTTTTTAAATTCAGAAAACAAAGATTTTTTCCGATAAATTTTGTAATCATGAAGTGTTTAAAATGTTTAGTCGCTGCATTGGCAGGAATATTGGTTTATATAACCCTTTCTATTTTTGCAGGACAAAATGGTATAAAAAGTTATAGACAGCTTGAAATTCAAAGAATGGAGATTAGTAAACGCACTGCTGCTATTCTTCAGATTAATGAAGAACTGAAACTTGAAAAGAATGCTCTTCAATATGATACGGATGTTATTGCTGCATATGCCAGAAGTTTGGATTATGTAAAAGAAGGGGAAAAACTTGTAAAGATTAATGGGCTAAAACCATTTGAAAATACTTTGTTTGACACAGGAACTGTTCTTAGAGAAGAATCGATTTCTTATATTCCTGATTCTGTTTGTAAAATTTTAGGACTATTAATTTTTACTATGACACTGATACTTTTCTTTATTCTTGATTTAATGAATAGAAAGAATAATCCAAAGATTTCAGTTCAAGGAATTCCAATATATGATCCTAAACAAATCTAATCCAGATTCTATTTTTAAAACTTCTGATATTTTAAAAAAAGGCGGTATTTGTATTTTACCGACAGATACCGTGTACGGCTTTTCATCTGTAGTCTGCAATGAAAATGAAAATAAAATTAAAAATATAAAAGGTCGGGCAGAGAACAAACCTTTTATACAATTAATTTCCTCGCCTAAAGAAATTTCTATGTATACAGATGATTATATTCCTGAATCTCTTATTTCATTTTGGCCGGGGCCTCTTACTATTATTCTCAATGATAAAAGAAATCCTGGGAAAACTACGGCTTTTCGTTGCCCTGGAGATGAATGGATACGTTCTGTAATAAAAGAAACCGGGAATCCTATTTTTTCTACAAGTGTGAATCATTCCGGATTACCTGTTCTTACACTGGAAAAGGATATTGTTTCTGAATTTGAAAAAGAAGTAGATCTTATTGTTTTAGATGGTGATTCTAAAGGAACTGTTCCATCAACAATAGTAAAAATACAAGAAGGTAATATTATTGTGGTAAGGGAGGGTGCTGTAAAACTTTAGTGTGGATTACAGTTTTCTTACCCATTCAACATTAACTGTTCCTTGAACGGCAGTTTCACCATTTGGTATTAGTGTATTCTTTGTTCCTTTCAGAGTGTTTTCACCAATCAGGTACATTTCCCATGTTATAGGATCTGCAGTAAGAGCTGCTTCTGCGGCAGTAATTCTAGGAAGTTCAGGGAAAAATGACGCATTTGGTTTTCCAGTCTGGGATACTGTAATGAGAGAGTTTTCAACTTTTACTGAAATATTCATAGAGGCTCCATTTTTAAAAATAATGAATCCCCGTCCTCCACGCATAATAAGAATTTTTTCTATATTTTGTTCTCCCTGCCAGGTTCCTGCTAAATTCTCCGTTGATGCTGAAAGAAGATTTTTTGTTTGCGGAGGAATAAAAGAATCTTTTGCTTCTGGTAGGGAATTGTTTTGGATTAAAGCTATAAAAGATTTTTGTAAATCTGATTTACTTTCCATTAAAATTTTATAGTAAGAGTCGTATTCTTTTTTTGAAGTTAATTCTGAATTTTCATTTCTGTTAATTAAGTGTATTATTGTAATCCATTTACCCGATTCATTTTCCTGAATAATTTCTGTGTAGAAAGAAAGGTTTCTGTCTGAAAAGAAATTTTGTGGAGGAATATTATTTGAAGGAATGGAAGTTCTTTTATCTGTGACCTGAAAATTTTTAATTTCACAAAGCTGTGTATAGTAAAGTTCACTGGTCATATCAGCCATATTTTTATCCAGATTATCAGAAAAAACTCCATAATAATCTATGGTCCAGATTGTTTCTGCATACAGTTTTGAGAAAAATAAAGCGAATGTGAGTACCAGTATTTTTTTGGTCACTTTAACCGCGCATCTCCTTAGCAATTTCTCTTTGTGTTTCTCGCTGCAAGTCTCTTGTTTTTATGGTATCTCTTTTATCAAAGAGTTTTTTTCCTTTGCATACTCCCAAAGTAACTTTAACTCTTCCATTTTTAAGATAGACATCTAAAGGTACAAGAGTATATCCTTTTTCTTCGACCTTACGAATAAGGCGTTTTATTTCTTCTCTATGAAGTAGAAGTTTTTTAGGACGTTCAGGATCATGGTTGAATATTGAAGAATAAGAATACTCTGATATATGAAAGTTACGAAGCCATATTTCGTTACGTTTAATTTCTGCAAAGCCATCTGGAAAAGAAATTGCTCCATTTTTTACAGATTTTACTTCTGTGCCTTTAAGTTCAATTCCACATTCATAAGAATCTTCAACAAAGTAATTGAAACGGGCTTTTTTATTTTCTGAAATTATTTTTTTTCCTTCAGCCATAAATTATATTATAAAGTATACAAAGATTGCTTTCAAGGTTTGTAAAAAACAGGGTTTATGGTATTATTTTGCTTATGATAACAAAAAAAGTAACATTTGGTGGTGCAGGAATTACACGAAGAATTAGTATTGGTGGAGATGCTCCAGTTTCTTTACAGACTATGTGGAAAGAGAGCATAGTTGGTATTAGAAATGATCATTTTAAGTTAGAAAAAACTCTAAAAGTATTGAATGACTTGTCTCTTTTAGGGTGCGATATTGTTCGGTTTGCTGTACCCGATAAAGAAAGTGCAGAATCTTTAGTTGCTATTGCAGAAAGAACCCCAATTCCTTTAGTTGCTGATATTCATTTTGATTATAAACTTGCGCTTGATTGCTTAAAAGGAAATGTTGCTGCCATAAGAATTAATCCAGGGAATATTGGAAGTGTTGAAAATACAAAAAAAGTAGTAAATGCCTGTCGTGAAAAAGGTGCAGCAATAAGAATTGGAATAAATAGTGGAAGTTTACCCAAAGATTTACAAAATCTTATATTTGAAAAAAAAATAACCAGAAGTCAGGCTATTTGTGAAACTGCTGTTAGAGAAATGGAAGTTTTTGATAGTTTAGGATTTGATCAGGTTGTTGTAAGTATGAAATCTTCTTCTGTTCAGGAAACAATAGACTCTAATCGTTATTTTGCTTCAAAATATGACTCTCCGTTACATTTAGGCGTTACAGAAGCAGGTCCATTAATAGGGGGAATTGTAAAAAGTTCTATAGCTTTTTCTACACTTTTATCCGAAGGAATTGGTAATACAATTCGTGTAAGTCTTTCTTCATCTCCAGAAAATGAAGTTGTTGCAGGGCTTGAAATATTAAAAGAATGTGGAAGAAGAAGTGGGGGTGTAAAGATTGTATCTTGTCCTAGATGCGGAAGAATTGGTTTTGATGTTCATTCTTTTGTAGAAAAATGGCAAACTGAACTTCTTTCACTTAATAAAGATATTACTGTTGCAGTTATGGGGTGTGTCGTCAATGGTCCTGGAGAAGGTAAGCATGCGGATTTAGGAATTGCCGGAGCCAATGACAAAGTTATAATATTTAAAAAAGGAAAAATTGTTCAAACAATTGACGCAAAAGATGCCGATAATGCTTTTAGGGAACAGCTTAATCAGTTGTAATTTATATAGAGAGATTTTATGAAGAAAATTATTCTTTTTGTATTTAGTATTTATATATGTTTGTTTTCTGCGTTTTCGTTACAAGTAAAAGAAAATGGTTCTAGGCTTTATCAGGATGCACTTACATATTTTGATTTAAAAGAATATGGAAAGGCTCTAAGTCTTTCTGAAGAAGCTGTCGTTCAAAGAAAAGATTTTGTTCAAGATGAAATTAAGAAGCTTAATGATGCAATAGAACCTAAAGAAGTTCAAAAAGTTGGAACTAAAATTTCTGAAATTAAAAAGATTTTGGAAAAACGGGAAGAATGGATTGCTCTAAAAATTATAGAAAATTATATGAATCGAAAGGGAGATGATTTTTTTCAGAATGATATTAATAAAATGATTTCATATATGGAATCCATAAAAGTTTTTCCTGAAGCTCAAAAATTGATTGGTGATATTTATAAAATTGAAGGAGAGTATTCTTTTGCCGAGTACTATTACAATGAAGCATTAAAATCATCAAATGTTTTGGATATTCCAGACCAACGATATGAAATCCTGTATCTTTTGGCAGAATTATGTGAACTTCAAAATGATGAAGATGGAAGAGAAAAAAGATTGCTTGGAATTCTTAATGAAGATAATAAGTATACAGACAAGTCTTTTGTAAATGCTATGCTTCGTACAATAAGACAAGATAAAGAAGATTCCATGGAAAAATTCTTTAAACTCTATCGGGCTGAAAATTATTATATGATGAATGCTTATTCACTTCTTGCTGATTTTTATAGCGATAAAGGCGATAAAGAAAAAGCGTTAGGTTTTTATGCAATAGCTGTTATTACAGGATTTACAAAAGTTTATTCTGTTGTTCAAAAAAGAAATATTAATTTTGAATATGAAGGAGTCAGTTCCGTTCTTTTTGAGGCTTCGCATTATGATGATATTGTAAAATGGGGAACAGACAATTCATTATGGAAAAGTTTTTTTAATTTTACAGAAGCTTGCATGAAGGATGAGGATTATATATTTTCAAATAAGATGTTAAAAGTACTGGCAGAATATTGTCCTGAAGAATATTACAGAAAAGCGGCAGTTCTAATGCTAGATAAGTTGAATTAAGTAGGATTAATAATATAACCCAAGCCCAATTGATATTTCAAGACTGGAAATATTTTCGTCTCGCCAGCTTTTTTCAATTAAAGGTCCGAATAATTTTCTTCCAATATCAATTCCTGCACTAGCACGAATTACATAACTCTTCCAATTCTGCGGATAAACTAATATTTCAAGTCCTGCACAATAAAACCCGTCTCTAAAGTCAAACAGTCTTTGGTATCCTTGTCTTTCATAGGTAGTTTGTATAAGAGCAATATCTATAAAAGGCGAGGCTTGAATTTCAAAATTTAATTTACTTATGAAAGGGATTTTTTTAGTTATAGCATAATCTTCCCAATGTGTTGTTAAAATATGAACCGGCATATCAAAATTGAACACTAAAGCAATTGGGGTGTCGGCTTGTTTATATGCAGAATTAAATGTGCTAAAGCGGTCATCAACAACACCTCTTAGATAACTGTCAATTCTTGGTGCATTATCTATTTTAGGATTATTTATACCAAAAATATAAGCAAAGCCCCAAAAACGTGCGTTGAATGCAAGAGTCTTGAAAGACTTGAATGCGATTGCATTTGCATTTACCCCTATATTAAACATAGAAACTGCAGAATCAAAATACGAGCCAATATTATAATTAACTGTAGGGCCGACGCTGATGTTTAATCCGTTACGGAAATTACCATCCCAATCAGTTTTTCCTAAATTAAAGTTGCCGGAAATATTTAAAACAGGACTTTGAATTTCGGTATTTTTAATTCCAGAAGGTCCATTCCAGATAAATGGATCCCAGTTATAGGTTAAAGAAGTTGATGGAGTAAATGAAAATTTTTCAAGATTGGGAATATCACAAATATGAATAGGGGTAGCGGCATATAATACTTCTCTGAAAAATGTGCCATCTCCAGAATCTTCATAATCATATTCATGGATAAAGCTCTGTGTAAAACTTGTAATAAGGGTGGTATTATTTAAAGGAAAGTATGCAGTTATTCCAGTATTTGCATTCCATTCAGGACTTGTTTTTCCCCATTCGTAGGAAATATCAAAATAATTATTCCATGTAAAATTAATATCAGAGATTTTAAACGGATGGTTATAATCAAAAGATATTTTAGGTTCAAATATATTATACTGGGTTCCATCTGCATTAGGTTTCCAAGTAAAGTCCAATGATGCTGTAAGTGGATTCATAGTTCCTAAAAAGTTTGTATCTTTTATTTTTAATTTTGCAGAAATTCCTTTGGATGATGAAAAAGTACCGTACGGTAGTGGCAAAAAATGAGAGCTATCCTTTGTAACAATTTCAAGGTTTACAAGATTAATTTCATTTTCATCATTTTGGATAATTGAATATGAAATATCATAATATGAAAAATTTCTAGTATTTTCAAAGTTTTGCTTAAGTTTATTGATATAATTTAGTAATGTTTCTTCATTTTCAAAAACAGTTCCTTTTTTGAAATCAATATTTCTTTCAATTGCTACAGGCTTAGTAATTCCATTTATATTAAACCTTATATCGTTAATTTTATATGATGTAGCGCTTATGAACGAAAAAATAGATAAAAAAACAAAAATGGAAATAACTTTTTTATAACTTTTATGAAACAGAAACATTTTTATATTATGACAAATATAAATGTATTGTTCAATGGAGGAAAATTTAATAGGCTCCTTTACCTTTAATAACAACCCAAACAGTCTTAATCAGAATCCAAATATCAAGCCAAATAGACCAGTTTTGTATATAAAATGTATCAAAATTAACCCTTTCTTCGTAGCCTGTATCAGATCTGCCGGAAACCTGCCACATACCAGTAAGACCTGGTTTTACTGAAAGAACAAAATCTTTTTGGTTACCATAGTATTTCAATTCACTTTCTGTTACCGGACGCGGACCTACAAAACTCATCTCTCCTGAAAGAATATTAAAAAGCTGGGGAAGTTCGTCAAGGCTGGTTTTCCTTAAAATTTTACCAAATTTTGTAACTCTAGGGTCATCGGTAAATTTACGGTCTTTTTCCCATTCTGCTTTTCGAACAGGATCGGTTGCAAGTATTTTTTCAAGTTGTTCTTGGGAATCTATACACATAGATCTGAATTTCCATGCTTTGAATTCTTTTCCATTATGACCTACGCGTTTATGACCATAAAAAACAGGTCCTTTAGAAGTACATTTAACTAAAACTGACAAAATCAGAAAAACAGGAATAAGGACTGGAAGAAATAAAAGAATAAAAGCTATGTCATTTACTCTTTTTAAAAACAGATTAGTCTTAAAAGTAAGATTATGAGTGGAAGAAAATCCAATTATACCAGCAATATCCTTTAGATGTTGAGTTGAAGTACTTACACCTGGATTTTTATTTACAGTTATAGTGTATCGGTATCCATTAGTTATGTTAGAAACATCAGATTTATAATCACATAGAATTGCAACTTTTATGTTATGTTTATGAATAATAGATTCAATCTCTTTGCCAGGCTTAAATAACGGTATATCATCCCACAGAGACTCTATATTTTTTGCTTCATCATTGATTATTACAGCAGGGGAATAACCGAAACTTCTGTTCTTTTTAAGACGTTTTATAATTTCATCTCCACTGTTTCCTGAACAATATATTACAGCCGGAACACCCCACCATCGGAATTTGCAGAAAATATTTCTGGCAAATTCTCTCATTCCAGAAAGTAGAATTGTAGCAAAAGGAACCGCAAGTATTAGAGCTGCACATAGCGGAAGATTATCACTGTCTCTTTTAATGTATTGGAGCATAAATGAAACTTCAAATAAATCAGAAAGAATAATTGAAAATGCTATTCCTACAAAGCTGAAGAAAGAACACATAGCAAATTTTCTTACTTCATCTGTAGGAGAAATCATAATACCAGGATACATTCCCGCAGCGGCAAAAACCAACTGGATAAAAGGAATATAAATTGCATAAAAAATTACAGATCTAAAGTTTATGAGAGGTGGTACAAAGGCATTTACAATAAGAAACGAAAGGCAAAGACTAAGAAAAAGACTAATCGCATCAACAAAAAAAAGCGCTGTTCCCGAAAGAAAGGAACTTGTATGCGGAAAAAACTTTTTCAGATATTTAGTAAAATCTTCATTATTCATTCATAAATACCTTTAAAATTGGAATTAATCTAAATTTCAATTTCTTTTGAAGCACATTTATTTGAAAGATATGCTTCAAAATCCACCAATGTCATAGTCTGCTGTTGTTTTCCAGAAACAGGTCGGAATCGAACACAAACTGAATTTTCATCTTTTTCGCGCTGACCAACTACAAGAATATATGGAGTTTTATGACTGGTTGTAATCTCTTTAATTTTACTCTTCATGTTGTCATCGCTGATATAAGCGTTAACTCTGAAACCTTTGAGTTTTAAAGAAGTTTCAATTTTTTGAGCATAATCATTAAAATCAGGACTAACAGGAACAACTGCCGCCTGTTCAAAATGGAGCCATGTCGGCATGTTTCCTGAAAAGTTTTCAATAATAATACCCATAAAACGTTCCAAAGAACCAAGAACTGCACGGTGCAGCATAACTGGATGATGTTTCTGGTTGTCTGCACCAATATACTGTGCATTTAAACGTTCAGCGCTTGGAAGCTGATAATCTAACTGAATTGTTCCACACTGCCACTGACGGCCTAAAGCATCTATAAGTGTAAATTCAAGTTTTGGCCCATAAAAAGCACCTTCACCCGGTTGGATTTCAAATTCCATTCCTGCTGCATTACATGCGGCTGCAAGTTTTTTTTCTGCTTGTTCCCAGGTTTCTGCAGTACCAACATGATCTTCTGGCATAGTAGAAAGTTTAACCAAAAGATTTTTGTCAAATCCAAAATCTTTGTACACATCAAGCAGAAGTTTACAGAATTTAGTTACTTCAGCTTCAACTTGTTCTTCAGTACAGATTATATGGGCATCGTCCTGAACGAATCCTCTTACTCTCATAATTCCATGTAAAGTGCCTGAAGGTTCATTACGAACGCAGTGTCCGAATTCTGCCAGACGTAGAGGAAGGTCTTTGTATGATCTTTGGCGGGAATTAAAAATTTCCAGAGCCCCCGGACAGTTCATAGGTTTTATGGCAAAAAGACGTTTTTCACTTTCTGTAATAAACATATTTTTTTGATAATGTCCCCAATGTCCGGAACGTTCCCATAATGTTCTAGGCATAATAGCGGGTGTATTTACTTCCTGATATCCGTCAATTGTAACTTTATTTCTCATGTAATCTTGAAGAGTAACATACATGTTCCAGCCGTTTGGGTGCCAGAAAATCTGTCCTGGATCTTCAGGGTCCAGGTGGAATAAATCAAGATCTTGTCCTATTTTACGATGGTCTCGTTTTTCTGCTTCTTCAAGCATTTTTAAATAGTCTTTAAGGTCGTTTGGTTTTAAAAAGCAGACAGCGTAAATTCGGGTAAGCATTTCTCTATTAGCATCACCACGCCAGTAAGCTCCAGCAACTTTTGTCAGTTTAAAAGCCTGACCATTAATTTCTTTTGTATTTGATACATGAGGGCCTTTACAAAGATCCAGATATCCATCCTGTTCGTAAGTTGTTATTTTTTCATTTTCTGGAAGTTCATTAATCAGTTCAATTTTATATGGCTGATTTTTGAATAAATTTAAAGCTTCAGCTTTAGAAACTTCTTTACAAACAAAGTCATGATTTCCAGCAAGGAT
>JABUUX010000115.1 GCA_021442965.1 Treponema sp. | reverse complement strand
GAAAGTGAACTTGAAGCCGAAGCATATAAAGACGAAGAACTTTCTGACCTTGAAGAAGAAGTAGAAGAAGAAACTGAAGAAGAGTTTGAAGAAGATGTAGAAGAAGATTTAGAAGATGATGCTGAGTCTGAAGAACAGGAACCAGTAGACGAAGAATCAGAAGAAGCTGTCGAAGCAGAATTCGTAGATGACGAGATTGTTGAAGAAGCAACAGAAGAAGAAACCGAAGAATTTACTGGTATAGATCTTGTTCCTGTAGCATCAGAGGTTGAATCTTCAGATGAAACTTTAGAAGACGATTCTGAAATTGAAACAGAACCTGAAGAAGATAATATTGAATCTGAAAATACAACTGATGAATATGAAATTTTTGTTCCAGAAAACAGCGATGAAAATGATGAAGAAACTACTGTGGATGAAGAACTTTTTGAAGAAGAAACAGAAGTTGTAGAGCCTTTGGAGTTAGCTGAAGAAAATCTTGAAGGTGAAATTTCCGAATCCGTACCTGAAGCTTTACTTCCAGAAGAAACTGAAGAAGCTGTTGAAATTGATGAACTTGAAAATCTTGAAAGTAAAGATGAACCAATGGTAGTAATTGAGACTGAAGTTTTACCTTCTGTTGTTCCAGAACAGGAAGATGTAAATGAAAAAGAAGTCGAAGAAGACATTGATGATGTTCCGGAAGTTGAAGATGTAAGTGAAGCTGAAGGTGAATTTGAAGCTATAGTTCTTGTTCCTGTAGAAAATGCAGTAACTGAACCTGTTGAAACAGAAGTACTGGAAGAAGTATCTACTCCAATAGAGTCTGTAGTTGAAAAATCTGAACCTCCTCTTCAAGATGTAAAACCTACTGGAGATAAGATTTCTGAATATATTTCTGAATGCACTGTTGGAAGTCTTGATGAGTTAAAAGCATCATCTTATTACGTACAGATTGCAGTTCTTCGTGATGAAGGAAATATCAGAGAGATTATAAAGAAATATGGAAATCATTATCCTATTACACTTGTACAGATGAAGAATAGTACTGCAAAACAGGTTCTTATTGGACCTTTAAGTGTAGATGAGTACGGAACAGTTCTTGCAAGATTTAAAGCTTACGGATTCAAAGATGCCTTTATTCGTAAAATAAAATAGATTAATAATATAATAAAATCCCGAGGTGCTAAACCTTGGGATTTTTTGTTTTAAATATGTTATATTATTTTTATGTTTTATAACTGTGTTGTAATTCTTGGACCAACCGCTGTAGGAAAAACTTCCATAGGTGTTGCACTTGCCAACAGATTTGGCGGAGAAATAATATCAGCAGATTCACGGCAAACTTACAAAGGACTTGATATAGGGTCAGGAAAAGATCTTTGTGAATATAAAATTGAAGATAAACTTATCTCTTATCATTTAATAGATATTGCAACACTTGATAACGAATATAATGTTTATAACTACCAGAGAGATTTTTATAAGATTTTTCCAGAAATTATTTCCAAAAATAAACTTCCAGTCATCGTAGGTGGGACTGGAATGTATCTGGATGCCGTGATTAGAGGTTATGATTTGATTCCGGTTCCTTATAATCCGGATTTAAGAGAAGAGCTTGAAAAACGTTCTGTTGAAGACTTGGGAAAAGAACTTCTTTTATTAAAACCAAACCTGCATAATAAATCTGACTTACTTGATAAAGAACGTGTAATTAAAGCTCTTGAAATTGCATTATATGAAAACAGCGATGAAGGAAAAGCTGTTAAAGAAGAAATGAAACGGCCGGACATCAGACCATTAATTATAGGTACAACTCTTGAACGAAGCATGGTAGTAAATAACATTTCTGTCCGCCTGAAAGAAAGACTTAATGAAGGAATGATAGAAGAAGTGAATAGTCTTCATAATAAAGGATATTCATGGGAAAGACTAGAAAAACTTGGTCTAGAATACAGATATTGTTCGTTATTTTTAGAAGGAAAAATTAAAACTATAGATGATTTATATGAACAGCTGTTTATTCAAATTCGCCAGTTTTCAAAACGGCAGATGACATGGTTTCGGGGAATGGAAAAAAAAGGAATAAATATACACTGGCTTTCAGAAAATCCGGATAAATCTGTTCGAATAGAAGAAGCTGTAAAAATAATATCAAAGGAGAATATAGAAGTGGTTGTCAATTAAGTTCTGTTATTTTGAATCTATTTCAGCATCTATGTTACATTTGGTGTTGAGATACTGAAGTAAGTTCTAGGGCACACTATAAATTGAACTTTTTAGACAGCTCCTTATTTAAAAATATATGGGTAATGTTGTATATAGTGCTATTGATAAAGCCTGCTATGATTATAAACTCATAGAAAATGGTGATAAGATATTAATCGGTGCATCTGGTGGTAAAGATTCTACACTGCTAATTAATTATTTTTCTGACAGAAAAAAAAGGGCTGATGCAGATTTTGATTTTCTTGCACTAAATATTCAGACCGAAATTTCTGGTACGCTTGCACCTGAAATAAAAGATCTTTATAAAAAATGGAATGCACCCTATGAAGTAATTAAAATAGAAGTTCTTGAAAGACTTAAACCTGGAAGAAAAATGAACTGCTATTGGTGTTCAACACAAAGGCGTACAGAACTTTTACATTATGCTTTGGAACATGGGTTTAATAAAATAGCACTTGGACATCACAGAGACGATTTACTGGAAACTCTTCTTATGAATATGCTGCGTGCTTCAAAACTTACAACAATGCCACCAAGACTTAAGTATGAAAAATATCCAGTAGAAATAATCCGTCCGCTTTGCTTTGTCAGCGAATGTGACATTGTGGATAAAGCAAAACAAGACGGATATTTTGGGTGGACTTGTACCTGTAATTATCAGGATAATTCAGAAAGAAAACATGCCAGAAAACTTCTGGAACAATTAACAGAAGGTGATGAGAATAAGAAACGACATATGCTGGATTCTTTGAAAAATATTGATCCGACGTATTTATTATAAAAGAGGTTTTTTTTTATGGATAATGAATCTGAAAATAAAAAAGGAAGAATAAAATCTCTTCTGGAGATATATTTTAATTTTGCAAAAATCGGTCTTTTTACCTTTGGCGGTGGTATGGCAATGATGCCGATGATGCAGAGAGAATTAATTGAAAAAAAACACTGGATGACAGAAGAAGAACTGATGGACTATTTTGCTATTGGTCAGTCTACACCAGGAATTATAGCTGTTAACGTTTCTACATTTATTGGTTATAAAAGATGCGGAGTAATAGGAGGCTTTGTCGGTACACTTGGAATTATTACCCCTTCATTAATTATTATTACAATTCTTGCAGCCCTCATTAATTCAATTGATCAGTTGCCTATGGTTCAAAAGGCATTAAAAGGTGTTAATGTTGCAGTTGCTGCATTATTGACTCATGTTACGATTAATTTTGCAAAAAAATCATTAAAAAACTGGTGGGCTTTTCTTTTGCTTGCAGCTTCTTTTGTTTCTCTTTTCTTTTTTAAAGTTCCTTCATGGTCTGTTATTCTATGTGCAATTTTGATAGGTATAATTGTGACCATATTTAAAATTAAAAAAAGTAGAAATATTGAGGAATGATTATGAGTTTATTTGGTTTATTCTGTACTTTTTTTTATATAGGTCTTTTTACAATAGGTGGTGGTCTTGTTGCTATTACTCTTATGCAGCAGACTCTTGTAGATACAGGAATAATTTCTTCAGATGTTTTTTACAATATGATTGCTATATCAGAATCTACTCCAGGTCCGCTCGGAGTAAATATGGCAACATATGTGGGTTATAATCTATACGGAATTCCTGGTGCACTTATTACAACCTTTGGCGAAGTACTTCCGTCAATAATTTGTATTCTTATTATTGCAAGATTTATGAAGTCATTTAGTAAAAGCCTTGGAGTAAGAACTGTTATGTCTATGCTGCGTCCTGCATCAACTGGAATTATTCTTGTTGCAGCGGTAAAAGTTTTTATGGCTGCAGTTATGGTATTTCCAGTATCATGGGAAACTTTTGATTTTTTTAAGATTTTTAACTGGACAAATCTTTGTGCTTATGTAGTATTTACATTCCTGCTTTTTAAATTTAAACTTCACCCCATTTGGCTTGTCGTAATTGGAGCTGTGTTTGGAATAATTACAGGATAAAATTATTTAATACATCTTACCTTGTGTCCAGGTTCTTTTTCAAAAAGTTCAGGACATTTGTTTTTACATGTTTCTTCATGAACAGGACAGCGGTCATAAAAAGGACAACCTTTTTCTATTCCTAATACAGAATGCACTTCAGAGTTATTTGTGGTTCTTGTATTCATAGCGCCTTCAAATAAAAGCTTTGTATAGGGATGAGAACAGTCTTTCCAGAAATTTTGGGCAGGCCCTTCTTCCACAATTTTTCCTCTGTACATTACTCCAATCATATCACAGAAATAAGTTGCTACTCTTAAATCGTGCGTAATAAAAATGTAAGAAAGATTTCTTTTTATTTTTAAATCAGTTAGAAGATTTATAATTTGCCCCTGTACTGAAACATCCAAAGCAGATACAACTTCATCGCACACTAAAATTTCCGGTTCCATAATAAGACCTCGGGCAATACTTATTCTTTGTCTTTGACCGCCGGAAAATTCCTGTGGGTAACGTGAAAGGTCATCAGGTGAAAGCCCAACTTCAATCAAAGCCTGCCGGGCTTTATTCTTTGCGTCATCTTTACCATTCCATAGTGAAGAATAGCGTAATCCAGAAGTCAGGAGAGTTTCAATATTCATTCTGGGGTTTAACGAACGGGAAGGGTCTTGAAACACATATTTGACTTTTTCTAAATATTTTTTTGTTTCTTTTCTGTTCAAACTAAAAATACTTTTTTCAGTTTTATTATCTCCATAATATAAAATTTCACCTTTAGCAGGTTTATACATTTTGGAAATAAGTCTTGCAGTAGTTGTTTTCCCGCAGCCTGATTCGCCAACAATTCCGTATGTGCTTCCTTTAAAAAGCGAAAATGAGATATCGTTTAAGGCATAAACACGTTTTTCATTTTTAGCAAAAAAACCTGCATTAAGGTTAAAATCCATATAAAGATTTTTTATTTCAAGTATTTTATCATTCATTGTTTTCCCCACTTAAAGGAAATGTATCCCTCATTTCATCGCTAATAAAGGCCATCTTTTCTTTTGTGTAATGAGTTCCAAATTCAGGTACAGATGCAATAAGAGCCTTTGTGTATGGATGTACTGCATTTGTCATTACATTTTTAGCAGTGCCTGTTTCGACTACACAACCGCGATACATTACAAGAATTCTGTCTGAAATTTCAGACACCAAATTTATGTTATGGCTAATAAATATTACACTTAAATTCCGTTCTTCTTTTAGTCTTAGAAGTAGGCTTACAATTTGAGCCTGAATAGTAACATCAAGGGCTGTGGTAGGTTCATCAGCTATTACAAGTTCACAGTCTTGCGCCAGTGCTAAAGCAATTCCGATTCTTTGAAGCTGCCCTCCGGAAAACTGGTGTGGAAAATTTTTTAGTCTGGATTCAGGATCGGGTATTCCAACTTCAGAAAGAAGGGCTTCTGCTTTTTTCAGAGCTTCTTCTTTTGAAATATTGGGGTTTGAGTTTTTGAAAGTTTCCAAAAAAGCATTCCCGATATTTTGAAGCGGATCAAAACTTCTTCCGGGTTCCTGAAAAATGTATCCAATTTTTTTTCCTCTATATTCTCGAATTTCTTTATGGTTCAAAGTTAATAAATCTTTTCCTTCATAAAGAATTTGTCCTGTTACTTCGGCATTTTCTGGAAGAAGGGATGGAATTGCAGTTGAAGAGACTGACTTTCCGCTTCCTGATTCACCAACAATTCCTAAAATCTCCCCTTTGTAAAGTTTGTAGCTTACATTTTTTACTGCGTGAAATTTTGATTTTTCTGTTCCTTTTATCATATGAAAAATAACATTTAGATTTTTTATTTCAAGAAGTGCTTTATCATCAATATTAGTTTTGTTAGTTTCTTTTATTTTTTTTGTAAAAAGTTTTTTCAGATTGTGTTTCTTATAAACAACATGATAGGGATCAAAAAAATCTCTTAATGCATCACCTACAAAATTAAATGCCAGTGTTACAATAAGAAGCATCCAAACAGGATTTAATAACCACGGAAATTTTTTAAGATTAGAGATGGTAGAAATATCACGATTTATAAGAGAACCCCAGCTGACTGCCGGATCTGTTATTCCAAGACCAAGGTATGAAAGAGTTGTTTCACTCATTATAAAGCCGGGGATAGAAAGAGTTGTGCTTACAATAAGAAGACTTGCCATTTGTGGAATTATGTAGGTAAAAATAATTATTGTAGAAGGAATGCCTTCGTTTTTTGCATTAAGAATATAATCTTCATGTTTTATGGAATGGACTATTCCTCGTAGCGTTCTGGCACTTCCCGGCCAGCCCACTAGAGACAGAATTAAAGTGATAAGCATGTAAGATGTTCCGGAATCCATTTTTGTATTTAAAAGCGAACGCAAAAATAGAATGAAATACAAAGACGGAATAAGCATAAAAAATTCAGCAAATCGCATTATAGTCCAGTCTGTTTTTCCTCCGTAAAAACCTGCAAGTCCTCCAAGTAAGACTGCCAGCGCAAGTGAAATTGCTGAAGCCACAAAGCCAATTGTTAATGAAATTCTGCTTCCGTAAACAATTCTGGAAAATAAATCCCGTCCCAGATTGTCGGCACCCATTAAATAAACAGGATATGATTTCCCGTTAGAGTCAGGTTCCGTTCCAAAGAGTCTTATGTTTCCGGGTATCAATCCCAGTATTTTATATTCTTCACCATGAACAAAAAACTTAATTTTATATTCATGACCTTTTACTTTTGCATATTTAAAACTTGTTTTGTCTATTACTCTATATTCTCTTGCAACAAGACCGTGTTTTGTCATTTGGATATTTGCAGGATGAAAAGAATTTTCTGCATGAGTTACAACAGAAGGGTAAGGTGCAAAAAAATCTGCAAAAATCATTACAAAGTAAAAAATACAAATTATGATAAGAGAAATAAGAGCAACAGGTTTTCCTTTCAAATATTTAAAAAATCGTTTCATTTTTTTTCCTGTCTTTTATTGTTTTCCGTATCTGATTCTAGGATCCACAATGGCAAGCAGAATGTCACTTATTACCATTCCAACAAGAACAAGGGCAGAAGTAAACATGCTGTTTGCAAGAACCAGATTTATGTCCTGCTGCAGAACTGCTTCGTACATAAGCCGTCCAATTCCAGGGTATGCAAAAAGGATTTCAAAAATCAGACTTCCCGAAAAAAGTCCCGCCAGCATATTTGCGCTTCCTGTAATGTAAGGGTTCAGAGTATTTCTGAAAGCATGATTCAAATAAACACGTTTTTCAGAAATGCCTCTGGAACGCAAAGCAAAAATGTAAGGCATTCCCATTTGATCCAGCATAGTAGCTCGAATTGTTCTCATAGTTCCGCCAATTCCCGTTAAAAATGTTCCAAGGATTGGAAGAAAAATGTGGTAAACATAACTGGTTATAAATTTTCCGGGGGCTTCATGAAACGGAAAATCTGGAAAGCCTGTAACTGGAAACCATCCTGTTACAGAGGCAAAGAGCTGCAGAAGAATTAGAAGCAGCATTCCCGGAAATGCGTGGAAGAACAGTGCAAAAAATGTTGCAGCTATATCTGTCTTTGTTCCCGCTTTGCTTGAAAAATAAACTCCCAAAAGAAAAGAGATAACCGTAATGAATACAAGTGAAATAAGATTCAGTAAAACCGAATTCCAAAGTCTTGATCTGATAAGAAAAGAAACCGGAGCTCTGGAAATTAAACTGACTCCAAGGTCGTGGTCTTTAAAAACTCTTTTTAGCCATTTGAAATATTGAATGTAAAAAGGTTTGTCCAGACCAAATTCTTTTCTTGTCTGTTCAAGAATTTCTTGAGAAAACTGACTGTCATTTGTGGCGGCATTTTGTTTGCTTAGTTTTCCTTCTGCACTGGACATAAGCTGCTGAGTCATCATCTGGTCCACTATGTCACCAGGAGCCAGTTCCATTAAGCCAAAAAGAGAAAGTCCCAGAAGAAACAAAAGAACGAGCATCGTAACAATCCTTTTTATTATGAATGTTACAAGCGGAAATTTTTTAAAAGGATTAGTCATATTATTTCAGATAAACGTAGTTTAATTCTGCTCCATTCAGATTGTCGTAATAAAGATTTGAAAAATCCCATCGGTTCTGAATGGCAAAGAAAGATTTACTTCGTAAAAGATAAATAACAGGACATTGTTCCAGAATTATCTTCTGATATTCATCCCAAAGAACTTTTGCTTTAGAGTCATCTGCTGTGTAAGAACCTTCATTGTAAAGCCAGTCAATGCGTTCTTCCCATTCAGTTGCAGGAGATTCCTGTAAAGGATACCAGAGGTGAAGATTTCCATAGGAAGGCCACACATTTGAACCTTGAGTCGGAAACATGTTTGAGCCAAGCCCAATCATTATACTTTCCCAGTCATATGTTGACGTAAGCATTTCTACCAGTTTCTGAAAATCAATCTGACGGACATTTACCGTAATACCTGTCTTTTTACATTCATCAGAAATTATCAGGGCAATATCATTGAATACAGTGTTCGTTGACGGTATAAGAAGGTCATATTCTACTTTATTGTTATCCTCGTCGTAAATAAATCCATCGTCCTTTTTAGTAAAGCCTGCTTTAGATAGAAGTTTCATTGCTTTTTCGGGATTGTATTTGTATTCAAGTTCAATATCAGGATTGAACATAGGATTTGCTTCCGGAAAGAAATGGTATTTAGGATCTGCAAGTCCTCTGTAAGCCTGGCTGATAATCCTTTCACGATTTAAAAGGCAGCTCATTGCTTGACGGAATTCTTTTTTAGTGAACCATTTATATGATGGAGTATCTTTTCTTTTTGGATTCTGATTAAAACTCCACAGCGGAGCACTCATAGACCCCGAAGCCCTGAAAACCGTGTAATTATCTTTTTGATTATTAACAAGATCACTTACATCTTCGGGTCTCGGTACGTACGTTTCGTTTTTTCCTTGTTTGAAAAGAAGATAATCTGTGTTCTGATCTCCTACAATAGAAACGATTTCTTCGTCAAAGTAAGGAATTGATGTTCCATTAGAATCCTTTTTCCAGTAATTTGGATTCCTCTTGTAAACAAGTCTTTGTCCCGGTGTATATTCCGTAAGATACCATTTTCCCATTGAAGGAAGTGTTTTGGGATCTGTGTTTATAGAAAACAAGGCTTTTACACCTTCCACACCATTTTCTTCATAGGCTTTTTTATAAATAAATGACGGACAGAATTCCATGTTTGTAGAAAGAAGGGGATTTGCAACTATGCGTGGAAAAATAAAATCAAATTTTTTTTCACTGATTTTTATGCATTTGATTTCATCAGTACTTCCGTCAGGCATTTCAATAAAACGGCTTCCATAACCTGAGCTTTCAAATTCAGGAACAGAATCAATTACATTGACCCAAAAAAGAATATCTTCTGACGTTACAGGAATTTTTTCATCTTTCCCGTACCATGTCCAGAAAAGGTCATCCCTTATAGTGTAGTGGACAGTAAGTGTTCCTTTTTCTTCATCAGTTTCTATTTCGTAGGAGGCAGCCCGTGGTTCCCATTTTTTTGTAATAACGTTGTAATCCACCAGATAATCCAGTGTCATAGAAATAATGCCTGCACTTTCCCCGTCACGCTGTCCTATAAGCTGGTTGAATGTTTTAGGATCTGAAAGAATAGTGCTGTTCCAGGTACCGCCTGTTTTTCCCGGTACCATCTCTTCATTGTTCCATGGTTTCCACGTTGTTTTCTCGTCAAATTCGGAACCGGAAGCGGAGATTCTTTCTTTAATTTCTTCTTCACTCAGTTCTTCTGTTTTTCCACATCCAGAAAGACATAATAATGCTGTAGAAAATAGGATAAGTCCCAGTATTTTTTTCATGATTTTCCCACCCTGATTTAAAGCCAGTTTAATGAATTAAATCAAATAATTTTACCATAGCCCTTATAGATAATGCAAATAAATCCTTTGAATTTAAAAATTCGTTTTTAACTGGGGAATTTCTCTGATAAATCTTACATTGAAAAATATGATTTATTTCTTTATAATTTTGTGTCAGAAATATTAAAATCGGAGAAATTTTTTCGATTTTTTGGGGGATATATATGACAATAGCAGAAATGCTTCAGCAGAGCGGTCTTTTAACTCTGTTGGGAATGGGTGTTGTCTTTGCTTTCCTTATCATCCTGATTATCTGTATGTATGCACTTCACGGTGTACTTCATCTTTTTGGGAAAGATAAAGATGTAGAAACAACTGCTTCAAAGGGATCTTCAGCACCGCAGCCAGTTGTACAGACGGCTGATGACGGTGAAGTTGTTGCAGCAATTGCGGTCGCACTTCATGATAAACAGATTAATTCGTAAGTAAAAAAGGGGAATAAAATGGCAAAAGTTGGAATTTCAGAACTTGCAATCCGTGACGCACACCAGTCGCTTCACGCTACACGTATGACTACAGCTGACATGCTTCCTGCATGTCC
>JABUUX010000004.1 GCA_021442965.1 Treponema sp. | reverse complement strand
TTTCTGATGTTCAGCGTTTTTGCTATTTCAGCACTCGGTTACCTTTTAGGACGTGTTTCCATTAAAGGTGTTTCACTGGGAACTGCTGGAGTTTTTATAGTTGCCCTGCTTTTCGGCTGTTTTTTCTATAAATTCCTGGATGCACAGCTTACAGTAAAAGTTGGTGAAGTTTCAAAAAGTTATACATCCAATGCATTAAAAATCATTGAGAATATGGGATTAATTCTTTTTGTTACAGCCGTTGGTTTTATTGCAGGTCCTAACTTCTTTTCAAATCTTAAAAAGAACTTTAAATCTTATGTTCTTCTTGGTTTATTGATAATTATTATTGGCGGACTTTCATGTGCGGGCTGTATTCTTTTTGACGTTAAAGTATTTGGACGTGATATGGAAGAAGCTGGTGCTATGCTGGTTGGGCTTCTTTCCGGCTCACTTACTTCTACACCTGCCTTCTCTGCTGCTAAAGCTACTGTAATTAATACTGCTGAAAGAAATCTTGAAGATATTGTTTCAGTTGGACATGGGATTGCTTACTTATTTGGTGTTATTGGTGTTGTTCTTTTTGTACAGATTATGCCAAAATTTGTTAAGGCTGACATGAATAAAGAACGTGAACTTTTAAAAGCTGCAGAAACAGGTGAAAAGAAGGTTTATCAAGGAAAACTTATTGATATGGATCCTTTTGGATTTATGCCATTTGCTCTTGCTTGTGTTGTTGGTATTCTTTTTGGTGCATTGGACTGGGGAAAAATGATTGCAAAGCTTTATTGGGCTATCGGACATTTATTTAACAATGAATTAGTGTGTCCAACCTGGTCATTCTGTCTTACAACAACAGGTGGATGTCTTCTTACATCTCTTGTTTTTGGTCATTTTGCTCATTTTGGTCCAGTTAATGTTACACCAAACGAACACACTACAAAAGTTTTCCGTGAACTTGGACTTATGCTCTTCCTTATTGGTGCTGGTGTTGCTGGTGGAGCAAGTTTTGTAAAATACTTCAAAGGTGTATACTTTATCTATGGTATAATAATGACAATGCTTCCAATGATTATCGGATATTTCTTTGCAAAATATGTTCTTAAGCTCAGTCTTTTAAACAATCTTGGATCAATTACAGGTGGTATGACTTCAACTCCAGCTCTTGGTACCCTTATTCAGTGTGCAGGAACTGAAGAAGTAGCTTCTGCTTATGCTGCAACTTATCCAATGGCTTTGATAGCTGTAGTAGTAATTTCTCAAATATTAATTATTATCTTCCGCTAGTTTTTTCCAGACAAAAAAAAAGGAACTTTTGAAATTCAAAAGTTCCTTTTTTTTAAATTTAACTAATTAGAAAAGTATATTAATTTAAAGTTGAAATCTTAAATCCAGTAATTTTTAAGTATATACTTCCGGGAATTGAATCAAGAGTATTAAACTCTACTTCTTCAGGCTTTAATATGGTTCCAGTTACAGTTATTCTGCGTCCCCAAGCCTCAATTAAACCATCCATAATGTCTTTTTCACATCTAATACAATATATGGTTTCATCATCTGCAACAAAAACAGGATATGTAAATGGTTCATTTCCATAAGAAACGAGAGTTCCTGAAATTTCAAGAGTATTATCTTTTACTACTTTATCCTTTTTCCCTTTTGCAAAACAAAGAACACTCAATATAAATATTAAACCAGCAACTAAATATTTCTTATTCAAAATTAACTTCTCCATAAAAATAATCCGTTCCATTTTCATTTCTAATATAAATATAAGTTTTCAATCCTTTATTTTTTAAATTAACACTGTTTCCATTTGAATCTTTACTTAGAGCATCATTTAAACGAGTAAATTTAAAAGACTTATTGCTGTTTCCCTCACATACTATCTGCATCGTTGAGGCTTTAGGTCCAATATTCTTAAGATAATATTTTGTACTGAAAATATTAGGTCCAAAATAAGAATGTTTACCAAGTGTATCATCTTTTTTAATTTCTTCGAATTCTGGACTTTTTGCAATTCCTTCCCAGCCATAAACATCTACTGTTTGTCCTTTGTCATTAGTTGCTTTTTTATAAAAATCAATAGCATCATAAGAATACTGGTAACCACCCAAAGAATATGATTCACCTTTATCTAGTGTGAGTCCTGTTTGCTTTTGATACTGAATCTGGAAAAAGTTTGCTACTGCATCCTGCCATGTTATATAATTTCCTTGTTGGTTTTTCTGATTACAAGCTTTAAAAGCTTCATTAATAGCAGTTTCACCACTATAAGGATTTGTTGCAAGCTCGTGAAATAATTTAACCCCGCCGTAATTTCTTACAAGGTATGCACCAAACGTATAAGTAAAACCATAATCAGATGTAGTTCCACTACCATTTTTCCAAATCATTCCGTTAGCAGGGTTTGCTAAAAAGGACGGAATTCTATGCTTATACACAGTTTTTAAACCTTCTGTTTCTGAATCATAAACGTAGCTTGAAACCAAGTCTTCTGTATTCATAGCAAGCATTTCAGTATACCAGGTTTCCCAAGGAGCATAATATTGAAGTGTTTTATTTATATAATTCAACATATGACAGAACTCATGAGAAAGTGTGGAATAAATAAACTCAGGTATTGTATTAAGAAAATAACTGTCTACATAGAAAATCTCAGCTTCATTAGAATTCATTTGCTTTCCTTTGTTTGTAGTGACTTTTTTTTCTGTTAAATAAGAATTTTTATTTAAATCTAAAGGATAAAAATAACCTGCAATACCAAATTGAGTTTTTTCTGTTGTTTTTACATCATTATATATATCATAAACCACAATATTTACTAAATCTTCTTTTTTAGTAGAAATATAAGCACTCTGCATAATATTTTTTGTATCAGTATCAGAAATAAGCCAGTTATTCTGTAAATCACCAAGAAGGTTAGTTTCTGCATTAAATATTCTGTCAAAAATTGTAACAAGTTTACTTAATTCAGTATCTGAGGGAACATAATTTGAAGGGTATTCATCATCATTAAAATAAAATAGTCTGCAGTGAGTACCAATAGCTTTACATTTAGTTTCTTCTAAAACTTGTTCATAATCCTCTTGGGTTATCCAGAACTTAACAGTATCTCCAACTTTTACGTTTGTCCAGTCAATATCTGAATCAGATGAGTCCAAAGCTCTGGATGATGCAGAACTTGTTTTTTTAGGAAGCTTTGAAGCCATAAGATATGCATCTTCAACAAAGTCTGGTTTAATATCAACTATACTTTTAGACTCTTCAAAGTAATTTTCTACTGGAATAGTATCTGCTTCAATTTCTTTAGATGAATTACTAAGCCATGCACCAGAAAAAATTTCATTAGATAAATTCGCCTGAACAAGATATACTTTAGACTCCGAATTATATTCTGTGGAAGATAAATTACTTAAATCTACAACAGCACTCGCGTACTCTTTAGTATTAGAATTATCTCCTGAATTCCCCATATAGCAGGAGAACAAAGATATTGCCGCCAAAAGACCTGCAACAAAACCAACAATTTTTTTCATATAAACTCCTTATTTTGATGTCATTGTCATAACACCGTCCCAATTTTCAGGGACACCTTTTTCTATGTAATTTTTACAACGGTCTGCAAAAATAAGCGCTGTATCATCGTGGCAGATTTTATCTGCCTGTAAAAATAATTTACCAGCTTCGACAAAGTTACGTTCTAGATATAAGTCAAGTGCTGCATGGAACATGTCCAGTTCTTTTTTTAATTCTTGTGTAAGATCTTCTGCAAAACAAATAACATTATAAAGTTGAACTGGTTTTTTTATATTTACAACGCGAACTTTATCAAGACGACGGAAAATAATCTTTCCTTTGTTTTCACCGGAATTAGCCCATTCATAACATTGTTCAGAACAAAGAATACTTGAAGCATATACTTTATTTACACCTTCAAGTCGCGAGGCAAGGTTTACATTGTTTCCCATCATCGTATAGTTTTTCTTATTTTCAGAACCCATAAATCCAGCAACCATTTCACCAGAGTTAATTCCTATACGTGTAAAGATAGTTTTATCATTTTCTACCATTATTTTTAAAGCACTGTAAAGATTTGAATCCATATCTAAAGGCATATTATTTTTTGAAATCCTGATAATCTCGTCATTCATTTCTTTTTCAGCCTTTTTCATTTTTATGGCAGCAGAACAAGCTCTAAATGCATGATCCTCAAGTTTAAGAGGAGCTCCAACAAGAGCAATAATGGCATCCCCTTCATACTTATCTACAGTTCCTCTTTCTTCCATAATAATATCTGACATTTTTGTAAGGTAATAATTTAAAAGGGAAACAAGTTCTGCAGCATTTAAAAGCTCACTGAATGCAGAAAACTTTTGAATATCTGTAAATATTGCAGTCATTTCACGGCTATCACCACCAAGTTTAAGGCTTGATGGATCTTTAATAATATCATCTACAACATCTTTAGAAAGACACTGACTGAAAGCATTTGTAATAAATTTCTTTTCTTTATCAGAAGTAATAAATCTGTAAACTACTCCAGTAGCATAAACTGCAGCCATATAAAGAATTGAAGTAACAAGAGGAATATAAACATTAAATATTACAAATAGAAGAATTAAAGCCAAAATACCGAAAACAAGGACAACCCCACCTGAAATATTTCTAGGTTTCTTTTCTTCACTGGAGAAAAGAAAAGGTATACAGGATATAACAACAGCAAAAATAAATCCCCAATACCATTCATAAGAATAGAAAAATTTTCTTTGAAGGATAGTATTCATAACATTTCCGTGAATACCAACGTTTGCATACTGTTTTACAAAAGGAACTGCACCAATATCCGTTGTAGAAGACGCTGTATTTCCTATAATACAATAAGAACCTGAAACTTTATTTATAAGTCCATTTTCTACATCTTTGTAAAGGGTATATTCTTCTTTTAAATGATTGAAAAAATCAGTTACATTAAAAAGGAATTCACTAAAATCTTCCTCATTAATAATTTCTTCAGAAATTAAATATTGAATAGTTTCACTAAGCTCTGAATCTACTCCTGAACTTAAATATTCATCAATCATATCAAAATAATCTTTTCTTGATGAATAATAATCTGCATACATTTCTGATGTAATACCATCAAAAGGAACATTATTAACATCAAACCCCGTACATTTTGAAAGAAGCTGATTTTTTTCTGCAAGAACATCTTCATATACATTTACAAGATTATTTGCATAAGAGAAAATCGGCATATTTTCTCCGTCTACTTCAAAATAATGAGCAGCAAGGTCTTTAAGAGTCAGATATATTTCTTCTTCAGCCATGTCCAAGTTTTTAATTTCCAGTACCGACACTTCTTTTAAGGATTCAGAAATATTTCCATGCCGCCAGTTTATCAAAAGATAACCTTTTGGATCTAATGGAATTTTTAAATCAATTTTTTCATCTAAATCCGGAAATTTTGCACCATACAAAGTAATACTATGAGGATTTCGTTCAATTCGTTCAACCTGTAATTTATCAAGTAAAGGTCCCACAGCCAGTTGAGCAACGTATTTGCCATCATGTTCAGAAAGGAATTCCATTCTTCGTCGAATTCCATCATCATCAACTACAGAATTTGTAAAAGACCCACTTTTTGCACGACTAATAAAAATTTCTCTTGCAGGAGTAAAACCAGGTTTATCTCCTTCAAGGCGGGAATATTCATACTTATTGTATTTTTTTATAAGACCGTTTTTATCTACTACGTTTCCACGAAGAAGTCGGTTCTGTACATAATCTAAATATTCTGGAGTTAAATCATCATTTAACTGTAAATCTCTCATATTGATTGTTAGATAAACATTACCAAAAAACTGACAAGCTCTGGCAAAATATTCATCATAATCAAAATAAATATTATTAATGATATTATCCTGAAGTTCATCATAAGAAGGATAAATATATCCATTAATTAACTCTTCAGAAAACTCTGTTACATTATCTTTGTCAATAACTCCATTAGAAATTGCACCAGAAAGCTCTGAAACAAGAGAAACAACTGTATTGCAATTATTTTCAAGACTGTCTGTAATGTCATTTCTAACGTTTGTATTAACACCCATCTGAGAAGGACTCAGATACTCAATATCGAAAGAAGCTGTCTCTGCACCAAGTTCTTTAAGTCGTATTAAAACATCACCAAGTATATCACGAGTCCAAGGCCACTCACCAAGTTTTGTTAAAGACTGATCGTCAACTTCAACCATTAAAACTTTATCACTCTGTGGGATTTCTTTTTTAAGATGTAACATGAAGTCATAAAAACGTAAATCAAGTTTATTGAAAACGTTAAACAACCCCAACAACCCAAATAAAACTGTAATGACAGCTGTAAAAATAATTAAATTCCTGTTTTCTTTATTTGATTTTCTCTTTGCCATTTTAATATTGTAACATATAACAACAATATAAGCAAACAATTAGAGATTTTAGAAATTTGTTAATGCAATTTTTGCACAATTTTGTTCAGCTTCTTTTTTATTTAAGCCAGAAGCTCTTGCAGCTTCTTTATTACCCAAATAAACAGCTACAGTAAAATTTTTCTGATGTTCAGGTCCTGTTTCAGAAATTAATTTATATACGGGAGTAGCTTTAAGTTTTTTTTGTACTTCTTCTTGAAGTTGTGTTTTATAATCTTTTGTTCCGTTTAAGAGAACTGTATTAATTTCTGGAATAATGAACGAAAGAATATATTTTTCTACAGAGTCAAAACCACTGTCAATAAAATAAGCACCTATTACAGCTTCCATACAGTCGGCTAGAATTGCAGGCTTACTGCGACCTCCGGTTATTTCTTCTCCGTGTCCTAAAACAAGAAGTTTATCTAAACCCAAACGAACAGCAATAGGTGCAAGAATTTTTTCTGAAACAACTACAGATTTTATCTTGGAAAGGTCACCTTCTTTTGTTTTTGAAAGTGATTGAAAAAGATATTTAGCTGTTACCATACCAAGAACACTATCGCCTAAAAATTCAAGTCTTTCATTATTATAAATAAAAGGATTATTTTTTGAGTGTAGTTCATTAGAAACACTTCGGTGATAAAAAGCATGATCTAAAATTTCATAATCTTTAAAAGAAATACGTGCTTTTTTACAAAATTGAGACAGCTCATTAATTCTTTTTTCATTCAGTTTTTTCATCATAGAAATTTAAAAAAAAAGAACTTCCTTGAGAAAACCCAGGAAGTTCTTTCTTCAGTTCAAATTAAAATCAGCCTTGCTGAGATTTGATGAAATCGTAAGCATCACGAACTGTTTCAAATTCGTTAGCTTTTTCATCAGGAATGCTTACACCAAGTTCACCTTCAATTGCATATACCAATTCATAAGTGTCAAGGCTGTCTGCTCCAAGGTCACCACGGAAAGATGAATCCAAAGTAATCTTGCTTTCTTCAATTTCAAGCTTATCAGCAATAAGCTTCTGGATTTTTTCGAACAATTCGTCCATTTTAATCTCCTAAATATATTAGCCGTTCGATTCCGGTGTAATAACCTGACGTCCGCGATAAAAACCGCATTTTGGACAAACTCTATGAGACTGAACAAGGTTTCCGCAGTTTGAACATTCTACAAGCTGTGGAGCCTTAAGTTTCATATTGATTGTCTGTCGTCTTTTTGTAACGGCCTTTGATGTTTTCGATCTAGGTACTGCCATATATATAACCTCACTATATTTGTTCTGATATAACTTGTTTAATATACAACAGTTTTAACCAGAGTGTCAATGTATTATAGCAAAAAAAGTAGCTTTGTCAAACATTTTTTTAAAAAATGTCATTTAAAAGTTCTTGCGTTTATATCAAACAAATCATTTTCTTTTCTTTTGCTTATGGGTCGCATAGATAGTAAAATTAAAATTTTTTTCAGTTTCTTTTCCTGGTTCTATATCTAAATCCCAAAACAATGTTGAAACAAGAGCAGTTCTTGAAAGTCCATTTGAACAAAACATGTCTTTAGGTCTGTTATACATAAGAGGATAAAAACAATAACTGCAATTTTCGTTAGGTTCAAATGAAAAAGAAATACTATCATTCAAATCAGAAATTTGAACAACATTTATATTAGAAAGATATCCTTTTTTCAAACACTCTTTTGAACTTTTTTGAGAATCAACTTCTAAAGCTTCTGTTTCTGTTGCAAGAAGAACTTTAAATGGGTTTGTATCTTGTGTGGTAAAACCCGGAATAGAAAAGTTTGATTCAACACAAAATTTTGATTTAAACACTGTATCACTGTCATTGTGTATAATATACTGAATATTCATTCCTGATGAATTTATAATATATTTTTTTGTAAGCGAAATTTTTTGAGTACCACAAACAGCATGAGCTTTTAATATAACTTCACGACGAGAAAGTGAAAGTTTTTCTTCATCATATATCACTTTAGAAAAAACACCATCACCGGCAACATCACCGCTTATATATTTTTCAAATTGCCAGTCAGTAAAAATATGATCTATAAAAAAACCTCGTGAATAATTATCGTTTATACCGTCCATAGAAAAAATTCTAGACTGATGATCAGCATAATTCCAAAAATTTTTCAAAACCTGTAATTCTTTTACATATCCGCCTTTTTTAGAAATATATGCAAAATAATCCTTCATTCTACAAACATACTCTGTCAATCCATCATAATCATAATCAAAAGCAAGTAAGCATTCTTTAAAATCCTGAGAATCTGTAAGGAATCTTTCTGCTTCCAGAAGTTTTTGATAGGACTCATACCGTTCTTTCATATTTCCAATAAAAAGCCCGCAGCCATTCTGACCTTTCCAAAGAATTTCTCTGGCACTTTTCTTTAAAAGCTTATCACTATGAGACTGATTTATTAGCATAGAAACATAAAGCATTCGATTATATAAAGCACGACTGGAAGGATATGCATTCATATAATCATAAATAGTATAACGTACATTATCTTTTATTTCTTTTCTTTCAAAAGGTGTTTCTATCCATTCTGATGATTCTTTAGATAAACCTGCAGTTATATAAGCCGGAACTCTTTCTGATGATAATTTAGAATATTCTTGTAAAGTAGTTAAAACCATTTGATGGTCGACTGTCTTAATATTTTCTAAAAGAGTTTCTATTTTACCTTCTGAGACAAGATATTTTATTTCTTGTAAAGTAAAAGAAATATTAACAATTCTGTTTGGCTCTGTATAAATATAATCTGAACTTTTTGATGATTTTGAAACTTTTTGTACTAATTTCTTAAAAAAACTTGAAAAATCCCCAGAAAGAATGTCTTCTTTAAATTCATCAGAATAATAATAAATAAGTATAGATTTTGCTAAATCTGACATGTATACAGGTAGATATTTTCTTTTATCATTTTGTATAAGAGTTTCACCTAATAGTGCATATTCAATTCCACAAGAGTTCAAATTATTAACTAAAGAGGAATCCCATGAATCTTGGAAAAGTGTTATTCCACGAGGTAATTTACCAGTATCCTGTCTGATTTCTGCTGATAAAAGATCAATCTGACCATTTCTGTCTGCTGGTTGTAATAGAGGAAGAACAGCATTATAAAATGAACCACCATACAGTTCACATTGTTTCCTGGCAATTAACTCTGTAAGTATCTTTAAAAATTCAGACCTTTTTTTTCTAAGATAGGAAAGTTGCGTACCGGAAAAAGAAAAAGAAAATTTAAAATAAGGATTTTTATATAGGAATTTTATCAAAGGCTTAAGGACATCCTGATACTCTTTTTCAAAAGAGTCAGCATCCGGGCAAGAGAAATTCTTTAAACTGAAGCTAACGTATATTAAATCCATATATGATTATCTATACGGCGCCCCACCCTTTTGCCGAACAAATAACTCCTAAATATATTATTTTTTTCGCTTAAATATATTATAACAAGTAAACCATATTTTAAAGCCTTTTTTAGATTTACGTATTACTTTTTCTTCCTTCCTTAACTGACTGCAGGAAGTAATTGTATTATCTGAATTACAACAGACAATCATCTGTTCCTCATTTTTAGGAACCATTTTAATAATTCCCTTTGGACAAATATTAATACATAACCCGCAGCCAATACATAAATTTGTAACAACAGCAGTATTATTTTCTATAACAATAGCGTTCTGAGGGCAAACTTTTACGCAGTCTCCAGAACCAATGCAAGAAAACTTACAGTCATTCCCTGACTGGTATGAATTGGTAATTACCTGACAAGAATGATTTTTATTAAATAAAGTAATATCAGTTTTAAATTTCTTTTTAGAAGAGCAAAGAACAACTGCCCTTTTATCTGAAACAGGAATTACGTCTTCTTCTGGAACAACATAATTCATTTCGACTTTTGCAAATACTGGATTATCGTTTTTAATCTGATTATTTTTGATAGAAGGAAATAAAATATAAAACAAAAAAAATAAGAGAAGTGACAATCCAATAAATATTATAAAAATTAAAAACCATGAAAGAAGTGTCATTTTACCCTCGCTTTAAGTTTAACAATGAAATATCAAATACAGATGAAACAAGCATCAAAACAGAAATAGAAGCAAAAATTAAAATCAAAAGTTTTTCTTTTTTATCATGAGAAGAAACAAAAAGTCTTTTTTGAAAACAATAAACTAAAGGAAGCATAATTAAAAAA
>JABUUX010000460.1 GCA_021442965.1 Treponema sp. | reverse complement strand
TGGAAATCCTTAAAGATATTCTTATGCTTGAAAAACATAATGGTTTTATTGAAAAAGTTCTTAAGTTACAGACTGAGACTGAAGTCTGCAATCTCATTGAACAACTTGGAGATGAATAAATGGCAGATAATGAAGAAACAGAAATTATTTCACATCTTCTGGAAGTTGAAAAAGAGGCGTATTCAATTATAGCCTCTGCAAATAATAAATATGAAAAAAAAATAATAGAAGTAAAAGCCCTTGCTGAAGAAAATTATAAAGAACAATATCAAACTAAAGCTGCAGAACTAGAAAAAGAATTTGAATTAAAAAAGAAACAAATTTTGGATGAACATAAAAAATCTATTGATGATTATAAAATATCAGTTCAAGATAAACCTCAACATATAGATAGATTTAATGATTTTCTTGATCAGTTAATTTTCAAGAAGGCGTAGTTATGGATAAATCTGCTGCAAGAGCTTATGTTTATGCAAAAGCTTCAGGCTCTTTAGGAAAATCATTTATTGGTGAACGAGCAAATTCTCTTTTTCAAGCTAAATCATTAAGTGAATTATGGAATCTTCTTTTTAATTCTCAGTCTCCAATGATTCCTGAGGTTTTACTTGCTGAAGAAATTGAAAATAAAGCATTTTCTGAATTTATAAAAAAGTACAGCGGTTTCTTGAATCAATTTGATAAACCTGATGATTATCTTCTTTCTCAATTTATTATTTATGAAGTTGAAAATTTGAAAACTTTGGGGGATACTCTGTGTTCAGGGAAAAAAGAAAAACCCAAATTTTATGAGTTAGGAAGTTTTTCAAAATTAAATTATGATGCATGGCCTGAACTTTCACATATCACTAAAGGGACTGAATATGAATGGTTTAATGTTGTTCCAGGAATTCATGAACAGGCATTAACTGAATACAAACTCGATATTCAAGCTGTAAAACATATTTGGAATTCTGTTTCAAAGTTAAAAACAGAAGCTGGTAAAATTGTTAGAAAGATAATTTTTTATGAATTTGATATTCAAAATATTGTTTGGGCGTTAAGATTAAAATTAAATTATGGTTATTCTGATGAAGAGGTAATTCAAAGACTTATGTTTGTAACTGAAAAACCATCTCTTAAAGATCCTCTTTGCGCTAATGCAATTAAAGTACTTTCAAAAAATCCAGAGCAGTATTCTGATTGGGAAAATTGGGTTTATTCTGGATATATTAATCCTAAAGAAAGTAATGATTTATGGAAAATTGAACCTTCATGGATAGAGAAAAAAGCTAGAAGTGTTCAGAATAGAAAAGCTTTAATGCTTTTTCATAATTATCCGCTTACAAGTGAATCACTGTTTGGATGGTTTAAAGTTAAGCAATATGAGCTTGGACTTATACGTATGGCTGTTGAATCAATACGACTTAATGAAACTGTTGCTTTGGAGGTTTAATTTATGGCTAGAACACAAGCAATGCGTTTATTAGAATTAATGGTTTTAAAACAAGATATTTCAAAAGTTGTAGAATATCTTGGAAAAAAAGGTAGTTTTCAATTTCAGACTAAATTCTCAGAAAAGGGAAATCTTTCTGAATCTGAAGCTGCCTTGGTTAATATTGATAAAGAAGTTTTTAATAAACTTTCACAAATTAAAACAACACTTGGAATTGAAACCATAAGTCCTGATATTTCAAAGATTACTGTTCCAACAGATGAAGATAGAATTGAAGCTTCCAGAACTATTTCTGCCTTTGATGAGTTGAATGCTAAAATCGATTCTTTTTCTTCTGAAGCAGAAAGAGTTAGTAATGCTTATAAAGAGGCACTTTCTTTTGCTAATCTGAAAGTTCCTTATTCAGAGCTTGAACATTTGTCATTTCTTTTTATTGATATTGGTAAAATCTTACCTGAAGATTTTGAAAATCTTAAAAATGCTGTAGGCGGAAACGGTGTCATTATTCCTTTAGGTGAAGATAAAACTAATATAATGGCTGTAGCCACAAAAAAACGAAGGTTTGCAGTTCAAACAGAATTAAAGAAGTATGGCTTTATACCAGTAGAAGTTCCAAAAGATTTTAATGGAGTTCCGGATGATATTCTTGATGGACTAAAAGAAAAGAAGTTTCAAGCAGAAAAAAAACTATTAGAAATTAACGAAGAAAAGAATAATTTTGCAGAAACTCATAAAGATAAACTTAATAAATTGTCTGCTTCTTTTTCTTTAGGAACTCAAATTATTGAAATGACTTCAAAACTAGAATCTACAGATATGGTGTATAGATTATCAGGGTGGATTCCAGCAACAAATGTTCAAGAATACATGCAGGAATTGGATAATATTACTGAAGGACGAATTGCAATGACAAAATATGAACCACATGAAGTACCTTCTGTAATATCTGGAAATGAAGATGTCCCTGTAAAACTTAAGCATGGGAAATTTGTTCAAAGTTTTGAAAGAATGATTTTTAGTTATGGTTCACCTGTATATGGAACAATCGATCCAACACCTTTTGTTGCAGTCTTTTTTACTTTTCTTTTTGGTTTTATGTTTGGTGATTTTGGACAGGGGCTTTTTATAGCTTTGGCAGGTTTTCTTATGACAAAAAAAGTTTTAAAAGTTGGAGGATGGAATAAATTTGCTCCAATTTTTATAGGTGTTGGGCTTACAAGTGCAGTAATGGGACTTTTGACAGGTGAATGTTTTTCTAATGAAACTATTTTGGAACCATTTCAGCTTTGGCTAACCGGACTTTGGGGAAAACCTCATGCTCCTATTATAAAGATGATGCCATCCAGTGATCCTTCTTCAATAAAAACTATGTTTGCTGTATTTGGTGCTGCAATTGGTGTTGGTTTTATTATTAATACAATTGGACTAATCCTTAATATAATTAATAATTTTATACAAAAGAAAATCGGACAGGCTTTATTTGGTAAAACAGGACTTGCCGGTGCCCTTTGGTTTTGGTATGTAGTTGTACTTGTTATAAGAATATTTTTATTTAAATGCAGCCCTCAAATTTATGACTGGATTATTATTGGTGTAACTCTTTTCTTTTCCGCATTTGGTGAACCTTTTGAAAGGATTGTAGATAGAGAACGTCCTGTTCTTGAAAATGGGCTTGGAGCAATGCTTATTGGGGGAATTGTTGAACTTATTGAGGTTGTATCAACATATATGTCAAATACTGTAAGTTTTATTCGTGTTGGTGCATTTGCCCTTTCTCATGCTGTTTTGGATTTTCTAGTTCTTACCTTATGTAAAATGGTTGGAGGTGAAGGTAGTGTGGGGGGCATTGCTGTTCTTGTTATAGGTAATGCTATCATTATTGTTCTTGAAGGTATGATTGTTGCAATTCAGTGCATAAGACTTCAATACTATGAGTTTTTCTCAAAATTCTTTAAGGAAACAGGAAAGGAATTTAAACCTTTCAAATTTAATATATAGTTGCCGAAAATCGGCTGCTGGAGGTATATATGTTTAAAAAAATCTTTGCAATACTTGGACTTTTGCTGGTATTTTCAACAGCAGTAGTATTTGCTCAGGAAAGTTCATCAACTGGTAATGCTGATGATGTCACTTTATCAGTTCAGGAAGACTCTGCAGAAGGGCTTTCAAAAACTGCTAAATATATTGCTGCAGCAATTGCAGTTGCTGTTGCTTGTCTTGCAGGTGGGCTTGCTGTTGGTAAAATTGGTGCTGCGGCTATGGGTGCTATGAGTGAAAATCCTGAAGTGTCAGGTAAAGCACTTCCTTTTGTTGGACTGGCAGAAGGTATTTGTCTTTGGGGTATGCTTGTAGCTGTTCTTATCCTTATTTTGTAATTTAAGAAAATGAAATTTTTTGTTATTGGATCACGGGAAATTGTACTCGCTTTTAAACTTGTAGGTGTTGACGGTATTAATGCTGAAACAAGAGAAGAAGTCCTTGATGCATTTAATCGTGTTACAGGGAAAGGTGGAGTAAACGCAGTTCCTTTTGGAGAAATTCCCCGTGTTCTTATACTTACTGAAGATGCAGCCAGTATGATAGAGAATGAAGAATACAACTGGCAAAAATCCGGAAAATTTCCTCTTATAGTTGAAATTCCCGGACTTCAGGGACACCTTGAAGGAAAGAAATCTCTTTCTGATGCTATTAGAGAAGCAGTTGGTGTTCAGGTTTGATGGATTTATAAAAATATGGAAGAACTGAGATCTACAGATATTTTAGACAAAGAAATAATCTCAGATGCAAATAAAAAAGCAGATCGGATTTTATTAAAGGCTGATATGGAATGTGCAGATATTCTGTCAGCTGTTGATGGTCGTGTTTTAGAAGAATTAAATAAAACTCGTAAACTTTTTGAAAATAAAATTCAACTTTTGAAAAGTGATTGTATGGCTTCTGTGCCACTTGAAAAAGAACGTTATTTTGTTAATTTTGTTCAGGACTCAATTATTACACATATTAACGAATATTTTCATAGTTTAACTGATGAAAAAAAAATAGAGGTTTGCTTAATACGTTTTAAAAAATTGTCCTTTAGGGATGTAAAATTTAATGCTTATAGTTATGGCTTCGATATTGATTCAGTTAAAAAAGTTTTGAATAATATTTTAGGAAGTAATTTAATTTCAGTAGAAAAAACAGAATTTAACAGAATGCTTATTGAAGATTCTGTATTGGATGAAAATAAAGGGATTATCCTTGTTTCAGATGATGATGAGATAAAATGTCGGTGTACACTTTCTGAAGTTATTAATGATATTCTGGAAGAATACAGACAGGAACTTTATGACAGTTTATTTGGGGATATAGAGTAAAAAATGATTTCAGGTAAAATAACAAAAATCTCCGGTCCTATTGTTTATGCTTCAGGTTTAGACGGATGTGGTCTTTATGATGTTGTAAACGTAGGTAAAGGAAAACTTATAGGTGAAATTATACGTCAGAATAAAGGTAATGCGACTATTCAGGTTTATGAAGATGATACGGGTATGCATGTAGGTGAAGATGTAGTATGTGAACAAAGACCATTATCATTAAAACTTGGACCTGGACTTGTCGGTACTATTTATGACGGTATTCAGCGCCCGCTTAAAACTATGTTTGACTCTTCTGGAGCTTTTCTTTTACCTGGTGAAAGAAGTGAACCCTTAGATAATGAAAAAAAATGGAATTTTGAGTCTTCTGTAAAAGAAGGTGATGCTATAAAAATGGGAGTCGTACTTGGTTATGTAAAAGAAACAGAATCAATTACACAAAGTATTATGGTTCCTCCCTATATACGTGGAAGGCTTTTAAAATCATTTAAAGGTTCTGGTTGTTATACTATAGATGATGTTATAGGAATAACCGAACTTGATGAAGAAATCAAACTTTCACAATTTTGGCCAGTTAGAAAACCCCGCCCGTATGCTTCAAAGTTATCTGTTTCAGAACCTCTTATAACCGGTCAGAGAGTTATTGATGTTTTTTTTCCTCTTTCAAAGGGTGGAACTGCAGCAATTCCTGGTGGTTTTGGTACAGGAAAAACAATGACTCAACATGCTGTAGCTAAATGGTGTGATGCTGATCTTATTGTATATATTGGTTGTGGGGAACGAGGAAATGAAATGACAGATGTTCTTTCTGAATTTCCTGAACTCATAGACCCTAGAACCGGGCGTTCAATTATGGAGCGTACAATCTTAATTGCAAATACATCAAATATGCCTGTTGCTGCCAGGGAAGTTTCTTTGTATTCCGGAATTACACTTGCTGAATATTTTAGAGACATGGGCATGGCAGTTGCTATTATGGCAGACTCTACTTCCCGTTGGGCTGAAGCTCTTAGAGAACTTTCAGGACGTATGGAGGAAATGCCGGCTGAAGAAGGTTTTCCTGCCTATCTTCCAACTCGTCTTGCGTCTTTTTATGAACGCGCAGGAAGAATAAAAAATTTTATGGGACAGGAAGGTTCAGTTTCTATTATAGGTGCCGTTTCACCTCCAGGCGGAGATTTTTCTGAACCTGTAACCCAGCATACTAAAAGATTTATACGTTGTTTCTGGGCTTTGGACAGAGAGCTTGCAAACGCACGCCATTATCCTGCCATTGGTTGGATTGAGTCTTATTCAGAATACGCTGATGAAGTAAAAGACTGGTGGCAGTTGCATAATCCTTTATGGTTCACGTTAAGACAGGAAGCTCTTGATTTATTAAAGCAAGAGCAAAGACTCCAACAGATTGTACGTCTTATAGGTCCTGATGCTTTACCGGATTCTGAAAGACTTGTTCTTAAAGTTGCAGATATGATAAAAAATGGTTTTTTACAACAGAATGCATTTGATGATGTAGATAAGTATTGTTGCGCAGAAAAACAGATTGCTATTCTTGAATTGATAATGGAATTTTACAAAAAAGCTATGGCAACAATAAAAAAAGGAATTCCTTTACCAAAAATTGTAAGTCTTCCTGTTTGCGAAGAACTTGTAAGAATAAAATATGATTTTCCAAATGATAAAGTTGGAGAAATCCAGGATATTAAAACACGATTGGATTCTCAGTTTTTAGAATTAATGTAAAGGTGTCTTATGAAAGGTATTGAATACAAGGGACTTACTCAGGTTGACGGACCGATTGTTGCCATGAAAAAAACTGAAAATGTTTTTTATGGTGAAACAGTAAGAGTTCGTGATAGGTTTGGAGAAAAACGAACGGGACGGGTTATTGATGTAAGTGAGAATGCTGTTATTGTTCAGATTTTTGGAAATACAACGGGACTGGATATAAATGATTCAACCTGCGAGTTCTTGGAAGAACCTCTTGAACTTAGAGTCGGTGAAGGTCTTTTAGGACGTATTTTTAATGGGTTAGGTGAGCCAATTGACGGTTATCCTGAAATTATTTCTTCTAAAAAATTAAATGTTAACGGGTATCCAATAAATCCATTTGCCAGAGTTTATCCAAGAGACTTTATTCAGACTGGAATTTCTGCTATAGACGGTATGAATTCCCTTGTGCGAGGTCAGAAACTTCCAATTTTTTCTGGAAATGGTCTTCCCCATAATAAACTTGCAGCACAAATTATTCGTCAGGCAAAACTTAAAAATTCTGATGAAGAATTTGTTATGGTTTTTGCGGGAATGGGAATTAAGTATGACGTTTCAAAATTTTTTCAGGATACATTTGAACAGTCAGGTGTACTTTCAAATGTAGTAATGTTTTTATCTTTAGCAGATGCACCTTCAATTGAAAGAACAATTACTCCAAGGTGTGCTTTAACCGCAGCTGAATATCTGGCTTATGAAAAGGGAAAACATGTTCTAGTTGTAATGACAGATATGACAAACTATTGTGAAGCGCTTCGAGAAATTTCTACTACCAGAGGGGAAGTTCCTGGACGTAAAGGGTATCCGGGATATCTTTATTCCGATCTTGCTGAACTTTATGAAAGAGCTGGAAGAATTAAAGGTTCTAAAGGTTCCATTACTCAAATTCCTATTCTTTCAATGCCTAATGACGATATATCTCATCCTATTCCAGATTTAACAGGATATATTACTGAAGGTCAGATTGTTATGGATAGAGAAATGAGTCAAATGGGTCTTTATCCTCCGGTTTCTGTTCTTCCAAGTCTTTCAAGACTTATGAAAGATGGTATTGGCAATGATATGACTCGTGATGATCATCGGGACCTTTCAAGTCAGCTTTTTGCTTCTTATTCAAAAGTAAAATCTATTCGAAATCTTGCTGCTATTATTGGAGAAGAAGAACTTTCTGATATGGACAGAGATTATTTAAAGTTCGGTGAAAGATTCGAAAATGAGTTTATACGACAAGATGAATTTGAAAACCGAACAATAGAAGAGACTCTTGATATTGGTTGGGAAGTTTTGAAAGAATTACCAAAATCAGAACTGTTCAGAATTAAGAGTGAAGTGCTCGATAAATATTATAAAGGAGATTAATTTTGGCAAGGCTTAATATAGCTCCTACAAAATCAAATCTCTTAGCCATGAAAGATCAGCTTGCAGTTTCAACAAACGGGTATGAACTGTTGGAAGAGAAACGTGAGATTTTAGTTAGTGAATTAATGCACATGGTTCAAAGAGTTCAACTTCTTGAAAAAGAAATTGATAAAGCAATTCAAAAGGCGTATCCGGCTTTTAAAAAAATGCTTATGAACGATGGTGCAGATCAAATTGATAGAATATCTCATAGTGTTCATTATGAATTTGGAATAAAAGAATCAAATCTTTCTATAGGGGGAATGAGTTTTCCCACTATAGATGTGGAACTTCCAAAAAGAGAATTGTTTTATTCTTTCCTGGGAACAAATGCAAATACTGATGAAGTTATAATTGATTTTTTTGAACTTTTAAGTTTGCTTACAGAAATGGCTTCTATTAGAACTATTGTCTGGCGGCTTGCTGAAGAAGTTAAAAAGACTCAGCGTCGTGTAAATGCTTTGAGTAAAGTTGTAATACCTCAGACCGAGGAAACCAAGAAATACATAGAAGGTGTTCTTGAGGAAAGAGAACGCGAAAATGTATTTGTATTAAAAGCCCTTAAAAAGCGAGGGGGAAAATAATGAATGGTGATTTTTTCAAAAATGCTCTAGTTGCAATTAATGGTTCTCAAAGTTCAATTCATGCTGCAATGTATGCAATAATTATGGCTAAAAGTTATAATTTAAAATTAAAATTTGTGTATGTTGTTGATACAGCAACCATAAAATATCTATCTCTTAATAAGTTTTTAATTGATGAAGAAAAACAAGATTATATTTCTCAACTTACTGCTGATGGTTCAAATTATTTAACTTATATAAAACGTCTGTCTCAATCCAAAGGAATCAACTGTGAAACAGAACTTTTAAATGGTGGTGTTTATTCAGAAATTATAAAATCCGCAGATGATTTTAAAGCTGACCTTATTATTCTTGGTGGAAACGAAACAGATTCTTCTAAAAGAAATTCTGTATCAGAAGCTGAAAAGAGAATTCTTCTTTCATCCCATATTCCTGTTCTGGTTGTTCAAAAACCAGAAATTGAAAGGTTATTTAATAATTTAAAATGAAAAACTGTTATGCTATTCTTGGAGTGCAAACTTCTGCTACTTTAAGTGAAATTAAACATGCGTATAGGGAAAAAGCAAAACTGTTTCATCCTGATTCTCTTGGGGATTCTTCCCAGCGTGATAAATTTAATGAAATAAATCAGGCTTATAAAATTCTTACAGATATTCATGCTCGAAGGATTTTTGATGATTCTCTTTTTACCCATTTTCAAAGGCAGAAACAATCATATGAAAGTTTTGATTATAGAAAATGGCTTATAGAAAGAAATGATGATGAATCTTTTGCAAAACTGATTATTCTTGATTTAATGCGTGGACGGGAAGATGATGCTGTTAATGAATTTATTGAAGCTATGAAAAACCGGTCAAACTTTAGTTTAAAATACTGGTTTACTCGAGAAGAATTTATGGATTATGGCTATATTCTTTCAGAAGAACTTGTTATTAGAAATGAATATTATGATGCATTCCTGCTTTTAGAACAAATAATCCAAATGGAATATTCAATTCATTATTTCAGGTTATTTTTTCCTGAGGTTATTGAATTTACACTTGATATACTTAAACGTCATATTGATGGTGAAATAAGTGACGAACTTGCTCTTGATGTTTATGAAAGGGCTTTGGAATTACGATTATCTTCTTCAACTGATGCATTTATTTTGAACAAAATGTCAATTATTTACAGAAGACTTGGGGATTTTGAAACTGCCGGCCTTATTGATAATTTGAAGACCAAAAATTATTAATATCATCTCTAAAAAAAACAAAATTTAGAGATGCTATTAATTTGACTTATCAAAAACTTCTTTTAAGGTTTCATGTAATATCTTCATATTTACAGGTTTACTCATATGAAGATTTATTCCTGAAGAAATAGATTTTTCTATATCTTCAGGAAAAGCATTTGCTGAAATAGCTATGATTGGAAGTTTTGAATCTTTTCTTCCTGAAGTTCTGATTTTTTCTGAACATTCATTTCCATCCATAACCGGCATTTGAATATCCATTAATATAAGATCGAAATAAGCGTTTTCTGAAGCAAGATATTTTTCCAGTGCTTCTTTTCCGTCTTCCGCCTCTATAACATTAGCTCCAGTTTTTTGAACCATTATACGCAGAATTTCTACGTTAAGTTTGTTGTCATCTACAACCATAATATTTTTATTGTGTAAATCAGGGGGTATTGAAATACTATGATATTTTTTTTCACATTTAACAGGTTTTTCTGTAATTTTATCATTATTTGAAATGTATTTTGATATTCCTAAAAGCAGGGATGCTTTTTTGTAAAGAATTTTAGATGAAACAGGTTTAGGAATATAGTCATTCATTCCACATTGTTTGCATCTTTGAATTTCAGAATCTGTAACATTTCCTGTCATTGCAATAATCTTTACGTTATTTGAATGTTTTTCATTATGTTTTCTTATTGCAGCGGTGGTTTCATAACCATCCATTTCAGGCATTTGAATATCCATAAAAATTAAATCAAAAGGTTTATTATCTTTTTCTGATTGTAAGAATTCTGAAAATGCTTCACGTCCACTTTTTGCAATTGTTAGGTTAGCATTTGTTTTTTCAATAAAATTTTTTGCAACCATTATATTAATGTCGTTATCTTCAGCAAGAAGGATTTTTTTTCCAGAGAAATCGGGAATTTCATTTTCAGAAGTATATTCAGCTTTATCTTCACTCATAAGATAATTACATTATATCTCCAAAATGTCTAAATTGCAAAATTTTTTATATTTCAAGTTCTGATATTTTTTTTAGTGTTTCCAGAGCTTTATTTTTTACTCTTGAAT
>JABUUX010000401.1 GCA_021442965.1 Treponema sp. | reverse complement strand
CGTGCATATTATAAATCACACACAGCCTATGAAATGGCAGAAGGGCTTGGAGTAGTTCAAAACAAAAAACTTGTATTCAATCTTGCATACACAAATATTGATGCTTCTGATGCCGATAAATATAACTCAAATGTTCTTATTATTGACGGTAAAGCTACACCTCTTCCATCAGTTGTTATTACACATCCTTTTGGAACTTCCAAAACATGGATTATTCAGGACACAGAAAGCATGGTTGATTTAACTTTTACACCAGTGTCCATTAAACACAGAGTTACAAACGTCATTGTTTCCAGAACTGAACAGACAGCAATTTACGGCACTTATGAAGGAGTTTTGGCAACAAAAGACGGTGAAAAAATTTATCTTAAAAAATTCCCGGGACTTGTTTTTAAAAACATTGTCCGAACCTGATAAACGGAGGATATCATGTCTGATGATATATCTAAAAGCAAAACTGCAGACTGGGAGCCCGGTACGTTAGATAAAACCCGAAAAAACATCGGGGATCTAAGTGCAGTTGAAGCAAAAGAAATGGCCGAAAAACTAGGCGGTGAAGTTTTCTACGAAAAATCTTCATCTTCATCAAGCACACAAAACTCACAAGGTAAAAATACGGGAAGAATTGTCAGAAACCAGAGCTCAGGAGGCTCATCAATGAGTACAAATACAACAGCAGGAAATGGAATCGCAGCACCAGGAAAAAGAAGAATTAAGGAAGAGCTGCCTGCTTTGCCAAAGAAGGCTGTTAATCTGATTAATAAAACAATGATGTCTTACGAATATCAGATTAAACCAAATTACGGGATTTTTAATTTTGTACTGAACTTCACAAAAAACGGGACAGAAAAAATTATTCCGGCTTTTTATGAACACAATCTGAAAAATCACATTGCAAATATGGAAAACTTTATTACTGTAATTAAAACAATGATTCAGATTTCCCCTGCCACCTATAAAGCAAAAATTGTAAACGGCACCGAAGTAAAATTTAAATTTCTGCGTATGGTTGCCGGCTGGACTATGCAGCCTATAAAATACGAATACAATGCACTTGCAGATATAAACGAACCTCTACTGGTTCAAGACCTTATTCCATTTATTCGTGCCATTTATAAACCACTTATAACAGTTTATTACTACGGAGACACAAAAATTCCAAAACTCATCAAAGAAATTTATAACGATGAATGTGCATATCCGGACGCTCCAAAAGACAAACTTTCAGATATGGCAAAACAGGCCATAACACAGTGGCTTTACATAAACAATGAAATTATCCGCAAATGTTATCCGCTGCTTTTAAGAATGTGCGGTGACGGTTTTTACACTCCGGATGATTTTTTCCATTCACAGATTGCAGAAATTTTAAAGTTTGAAGAACTGCACAAATTTGATCTTCTTCTTCCCGAAAAAGAAAAAAAGGAAGAAAAAAAAGAAGAAAAAAAATCAGTCCCGGTTCAGCAAAAGGGAGCAAAAGACGGTACTGTTCTTACAGGTCTTAAACTTTTGGAAAGACTTTTTCCTGAAGCAGGATTTTCAAACTTGGATTCCAGTCCAGACATGTTTCCTTATTTCCAGCCTTTATATAAATTTTCTGAAGGCTTCAATATGCTTTCTCCAAAAAACCCGTTACAAATTACAATGGTTCTGCACAGAATTATTGAGGACTGTTTTCAGGGGCTTAGAAACATCAGATTCATCGTTCCTGACAACACAAAGCAGGGAGCTGAAACAATATATGACATTCTTAACGACTGGTCAGCTTACCGCGAAGATACTTTTGGTAAACTTTATTTTGATCCTTTAAAAGATTTGGTAAACTCTACATATTCACAGCCTGACTTTCCTACTTCACAATTTGGAAAGAAAATATATACAAGTTTATTATGGCAGACAACGTATCACTTTCTGCCCTCTTTCAAATTCGACCAGCTTTTATTGGAAAGACCAACAGATGAAAGCAAATACAAACCACTTTTTATGCGCACTGACTTTGCAAGAAAATACCTTACACTGGTTGTAAATGAGTGTGACAAAAATGCAAGTTCAAAAGGTTCTGTAAGCCTTATAGCAAATCCATGGGATCACTACAAGTTTGACATTACAAATGAAGTATCAAAACGTTTGGATGTACTGTTGGGAGCCCAAAATAAAACTGCAAATACAAATGCTACAAATGCAAACCTTCTTAAATATACACTTTGCTTTGTTGCAGTCTTAGACTGGTGGCTGAACAATCCTGACAGTCCTGCTTATTCAAGGGATCCAATGGATATTTACCGTGTTTCAAGAGAAGACGGAAAACCTCAATTCTCTGTTCAGGAAAGAAATGACCAGAATAAACTCTTTGCAGATGCCATTAAAGCCGCTTACATGAAAAGAGCAAACTAAAAGATGTGCCTCACTTTTTACACATCCCCCTTTTACTGCAAAAATGTAAAAGGGGGATTTTTATTTGGGCAAATCCCACTCAACATCTAATGAACGTTCTTCTTTATTTCTTATAAGCTGATATACAAAACAATCTTTTCTGTGAACTACCATCCCCTTAAGTCTGGAAAGATAGGCTACAATAGGTTCAGGATATTTTGGTGTACAACATTTTGCAAAAGAAAAAACAAAATTTGAACTGTTTCCTATTCTAATTCCATCTACATGAGGAATATGAGATTCACCTTCCTTCAAATTTCCTTTTGGACGATGATGAACATGTTTTTCTTCAACTTTAGGCTCTTTCCGCTCATCAAAAAAGTCTACGTTATTCAACGTAAGCCATGAATGAATTTTCTGTCTGGCTTTTGAAGTTTTAGCAATCTTATACTGAGCTTCTGTAGGATGACACTGAGGATTTGTCATAACCTCAATAATCTGAGTATTCTTAAGCGGCTCATCAAGGCTTATAATTTTTCCATCTGCCTTAGCTCCGCAAATTTTTTCTCCTACACCGGAATGAATTGCATAAGCAAAGTCTATAGCATTTGCACCCATTGGTAGATGAACAACATCCCCTTTAGGAGTAAAAACATAAATCTCATCTTTTAAGAGTTCATTCTTTAACTCTGTATAAAAACTATCATTAGAAAAATTATTTTTCTTAAGTTCCTGAAGCTGATTAAAAATGCCTAGCTGACTTTCAGTTACATTATCTTTATTTGTCCCCTTTTTATAAAGCCAGTGACTTGCAACCCCATGTTCTGCCATGTTATGCATCTCTTTTGTCCGCACTTGAATTTCTAGCGGACGTCCCTGACACATTACAGTTGTATGTAAAGACTGATACCCATTTGCTTTAGGAACAGCTATATAATCCTTAAACCGACCGTCCAGTGGTGTCCACATCTCATGAACAATCCCTATAAGAGTGTAACATTCTGTAGTTGTATTACAGATGATTCTTAATGCCAAAAGGTCAAAAAGTTCTCCGGCTTCAACATTTCTTTTTCTCATCTTCTGATAAATTGAATAAAAATGTTTTGCCCTGCTTGAAATAGTCACTTCAATATTTTGCTTCCATGCACGTTCTTTTATTCGTTCTACAGCCGATTTTAAATACTGAGCACGTTCTTCCTGCTTCTGGGATACAATATCCTTAATCTGATGAAACACGTCTGGATTAGTGTATTTTAAACTTAAATCTTCCAGTTCATTTTTTTCTGCCTGCATTCCAAGTCTGTCTGCAAGCGGTGCCCAAATTTCAATTACTTCTTCTGCTACCGCTTTCTGATTTTCAGTTTCCATGGTTCGTAAATTCCGCATTTTATCTAACCGGTCTGCAAGTTTCAAAAGAATAATTCTTACATCATCGGAAAGTGCAAACATCATTTTCCTAATGGAATCAGCCTGATGACTTGTGTTGGAAGCCTTTGAAAAAAATGAAATTTTTGAAGCCCCTAAAACAATTCTGGCAGCATTTTCACCTATATCTTTTTCCAGCTCTTCTGGTAAAACTCCCAAAGAAACCGCAGCATGACATATTGCTGCAATAATTGTATCAGAGTCCAGCTTATTCTGTGCAAGAATATAAGCAACTCTAAGAGCATGCACATAAACTTCAGAATCATTTTTACACAAATCTAACAAATAGAACCAAGCTTTTGAAATATTATTTCTTTCTTCTTCAGAAAAATAATCAAATGCAGAAAAAAATTCAGAAAGAAGCTCTTCCGGATGATTCAAATTACTTTTAAATACCGCTTTATCCATAAACTAAATATAACAAAAAAAACACAAAACTATCCACTGTCTTTTTCATAAGTTTTACTATATAATATTAGGAGGGTGGATAATGAGGGTTTAATTTACCTCAATTCCTCAGGGGAAATTCATGGCTTACGTAAAAAATCTCTTTGATCAAAATTTTATTCAGTATGCGTCATACGTTATTCGTGACCGTGCTATTCCGGATATTGTAGACGGACTTAAACCTGTTCAGCGCCGCATTCTTCACACAATGCTTAAAAATGATGACGGCCGCATGACTAAGGTTGCAAACGTTGTTGGTAAGGTTATGGCCTACCATCCTCATGGAGACGCTTCAATCTATACTGCTTTAGTAAACCTGGCAAATAAAGAAATCTTTATAGATAAACAGGGAAACTTTGGAAACATCTACACAGGAGATGGAGCTTCAGCACCCCGCTACATAGAATGCCGTCTTCGCCCAATTGCAAAAGACATTCTCTATAATCCAAAAATCACCGAATACATTCCAACTTACGATTCACGAGATACAGAACCGATTGTCTTCCGTGCAAAACTTCCTCTCTGCCTTATTATGGGAACAGAAGGTATTGCCGTTGGAATGAGTACCAATATCCTTAGCCATAATGTTCATGAAGTTATTGAAGCAGAAAAAAAATGCCTGCGGGGAGAACCTTTTCAGCTATACCCCGACTTCCCTACTGGAGGTCTTATTGATGTTACAAATTATGAAGATGGACTTGGAAAAATTGTTACCCGGGCAAAAATGGATTTGAGTGATGAAAAACGGATTATCATTACTGAACTTCCATATGGTTCAACTTCCGAAAGTCTTACAAACTCCATAGAAAAAGCTGCAAAAAATGGAAAAGTTAAAATTGCTTCAATAGACGATTTTACTTCAGAAAGTGCAAACATAGAAATAAAACTACCTCGCGGAGTTTATGCAAAAGATGTTGTAGATTCTCTTTATGCCTTTACTGAATGTGAACAGACAATCTACTGTAATCTTCTGGTAATCAAAGACAATATGCCTGTGCGAATGACATGTACAGAAGTCATTAAATATCATGCAAAGCAGCTGGTTGGAATTCTAAAAGATGAACTGGAACTTGAAAAGTCAGAAATCCTTGAAAAAATCCACCTGCGTACACTTGAACGCATCTTTATTGAAGAACGCATTTACAAAAAGATTGAGTCTCAAAAAACAGAAGAAGGTGTTTTCAAAGCAGTAAAAGAGGGATTTAAACCTTTTAAAGCTGAATTACTTCATGATGTTACAGATGATGATGTTGATCATCTTTTGAAAATTCCAATCAGAAGAATTTCGCTTTACGACATAAACAAAAACCGAGAAGAAGTTGTTGCTCTGAATAACCGTATTAAAGAAATCAATAAACTATTAAAACATCTTGTAGATTACGCCATTTCATGGCTTGATGGAATTCAAAGCAAACTTCCTCCTGAAACAAAAATAAGAAAAACTAAACTTACAAGCATAAGCACTGTTGATGTAAAAACTGTTGTAAAACGTGATACACCGCTCAGATACGACGAAGAAAAAGGATACTTAGGTACTGAAGTAAATTCCGGTGAAGAAAAGCTGAAAGTTACTCCATTTGACCGTGTTCTGTTTGTTAGAAAATCAGGAATCTGGTCCGTTACCGAAAGCCCTAAAAAAGTTTTCATAGGTCCTGGCATGTGGTACTGTGGACTTGCAGACAAAGAAAGTCTTTCTAAGGTTCTATTTACAATAATTTACCGTGATCCAGCCACCCAGTTTGTTTACATTAAGCGCTGCAAAGTTGGAGGCTATATTATGAACCGTGACTACTTCTTTGCTCCGGATGATATGGAAGTGCTCCACGTTGATACAAGAAAGAGTTTTGACTTTACTTTGAATTATGTTAAAAAACCAAGAGTTAAAGTTCTAAAAGAAAAATTCAAGGCAGACAAATTTGAAGAAAAAAGTCTTAAAGCAAAAGGCGTAAGAGTAACAAACAAAGAAGTTTCCGGTATAGAAGTTAATAGTTAATATCAAACAATTTCAGAACAAATGAAGACTTTAATAAAAACAATCAGTTCAGAAAGCATAATTAAAGGCTCACGGTTTCTTTCTGAACTGATTCCCTGCTCAAGTCAGGCTGAAGCCCGTGAAATATTAAAAAATCAGAAAATCAAATATGCAGACTCTACACATGTAGTTCATGCTTTTATTACAGGAAAAAATGCTGAAATAATGGGTATGAGTGATGATGGGGAACCTTCAGGAACCGCAGGACGTCCTGTTTTGGATATTCTAAAAGGCAGTGGAGTTACAAATGTAATTTTAACAGTTACACGTTGGTTTGGAGGAACACTTTTAGGAACCGGAGGTCTTGTAAAAGCTTACGGCAATGGGGCTAAAGATGTTCTTCAAGCAGCAAATGAAGAGCATGCTTTTGAAGAGTTAGTTGAAAAAACATATTTTTCTTTTCAAACAGACTACTCCCTTTATAAAATTTTTAAAAATCATTTTACAGAATTTCACCTTTTTGACATTTCCGAAAACTTTGGAACTGAAGTTACCATAAGTGGAAAAATCAGAGCTGATGAAACTAACAAATTTTCAAATCTTATAACAGAAATTTCAAATGGAAGAAACACTCTGACTGTTATATAATACTAAAGAGTATATTCATTATATAAAGGAGATATTGCCATTATGGATAAAAAAGCACTTTATAAATTCTCTTACGGTCTTTTTGTACTTACTGCAGAAGACAAAGATAACAACAGAGCAAACGGATGCATTATCAACACTGCTATCCAGCTTACAAGTGAACCTCTAACCATCAGTATTGCAGTAAATAAAGCTAACCACACTCATGATTTGATTTTAAAAAACAAAGCCTTCAATATTTCTATGATTTCAGAAGATGCCAAATTCGATCTTTTTAAACGTTTTGGATTTCAATCTGGAAAAACAGTAAATAAATTTTCAGATTTTAATGGCTACAAAAAATCAGGGAACGGGCTCCCATATATCACAGAAGGCTGCAATGCCTATATTTCTGCATGGGTTACACAAACTGTTGATTTAGGAACTCATACTCTTTTTATTGCAACCGTTACAGACATGGAAACTATTTCTGACACTCCTTCTGCAACCTATACTTATTACCAAAGTCATATAAAAGAAGACCTTAAACCTGCAGGAAAAACTGCTGAAGGAAAAACAATTTGGAAATGTACTGTTTGCGGCTATGAATATGTTGGAGATGTTCTTCCAGAAGATTTTATCTGTCCTCTTTGTAAACATCCTGCAAGTGATTTTGAGAAAGTACAATAATGAATATTGCTCTTTTTTCATCAAATGAAATCTCTTCTCCCCTTTCTGTAAAAGATGAACGGGGAGAACACATCGTAAAAGTTCTTCATAAAAAATCTGGTGATTCCTTTAAAGCAGGAATTATTAATGGAAGTGAAGGCACTGCAACTATAAAAAAAATAGATGACAAAGAAATATTCTTTACTTTTACTCCAGAAAAACCAGGCCTTACACCGCAACCACTAATAATGATTATCGGTTTTCCCCGCCCAATTCAGCTTAAAAGACTACTCAGAGACATTGCAGCTCTTGGAATAAAAGAGGTTCATCTAACAGGCACAGAACTTGGAGAAAAATCTTACATGCAGTCAAATCTTGTAGAACACGGAACTGCTTATAAAATGCTTATTGACGGTACTGTTCAGGCTGGGACTACAAGCGTTCCGGAACTTTTTCTGCATAAAACTCTTAAAGAATGTTTGACTTCCTTACAAAACTCTTTAGATAAAAACTTTCAGGCACTGGCATTGGATAATATAAACCCAAAATACTCATTAGTTGAAGCATTACAAAAAGAAGCTGCAACTCCAAATTTACAGGAAGAATATATAACAATTGCGGCAATTGGAAGTGAACGGGGCTGGACAGATAATGAAAGAAAACTGCTTGAAACTTCAGGTTTTATAAGATGCGGCATGGGGAACCGAATTATGAGAACAGAAACAGCGGCCACAGTCGCAGCTAGTGTTATTCTTGCAGAAAGAGGATTGCTTTGTTAAAATTATTCAACTATGGATAACGCACGCATTAAAGAAATCCTGCTTGATATAGCAGAAACAAACCTTGATTTTACAGTTACACAAACAGGGAAAGAATCTACAAGAGTAAACGGTCTTTATAAACCAGATACACATGAAATCCTTCTTCATAATTTAAATTTCAAAACCGAAAACGAACTTGTTTACACAGCAGTTCATGAATATACACACCACCTTATTACAGAAGAAACACTATTAGTTTCTCCTCAAGGATTTATTCCAAATGCAAAAAGCCATACTCAAAAATTTTGGGCTAAATTTGGAGCTCTTTTAGCTGTTGCAGAAGAAAAAGGATATTACAAACTGGATTTGGAAGTTTCTCCGGAATTAAAAGAACTTACAGAAAAAATTAAAACTGAATTCATAGAAAAAAATGGACAGCTTATGACAGAATTCGGTCGTCTTCTTAGCGAAGCCTATAATTTATGCAAAGAAGCAAATATCCGTTATGAAGATTATCTGGATCGAATTCTCTGTCTGCCCAGAAATTCGGCAAAAGACATTCAGCGCGTAGCAAAAGTTCCTGTCAATCCTGCCATTGGATTTGATAACATGAAAACAGTTGCTTGTATAAAAAAAGTAGATGACAGAAAAGAAGCTGAACAGGAATTGCTGGCGGGCAAAAGTCCTGCAACTGTTCGAGAAATGATGAAAATGAAATATGCAAAATCGAACCAGCAAAATGACCCAAAATTAAAATTAGAAAAAGAGAAAAATAGACTTGAAAAAACAATTGCGCAGCTTACACAACGCCTGGAATTTGTGGAGGAAAGTCTTGCAAATCTTTAAACAAAAAAAATATCTTACATTTTCTGCATCATTCATTTTATTCAGTGGAATTAGTTTTATTTCGGCTCAATCCATGCCAAAAATGCCGGAAATGCCGGCATTCCCTGAAATAACTACTCCAAGTACAGACTCTGGTTTTTACAAGCCTTCTATTCCAAATTATCCTAAAAAGCCTTCATCACCTTCTGTTACAGAGCAGACTAAATCTACACAGCAGGAACAAATACTTACAGATTCAAAAAAAACTTCAGACCTGTTAAATCTTTTTAATTCTACCGATATGCTTACAGCGTCGGATATTTCTAGTCTTTCAAGTTCCGGATTATTTTCCAATCTTTCTTCACTTTATGGGAATTCATCTTCTTTAAATGAATCTTCTAATCAGGTTCTATTAGAGCAAATACTTGAAAGTTTGAATGACTTAAAAAAAATCCAGAATGAAAACACCAGTTCTAAAACCTCATCATTAGAATCAGCTTTCAAAGATCGGGAACCTTCCATACTCAGATTCAAAATAAATGGCTATGACATAAAAGATTCCCTAACTACTGTATATTTTTCTAAACCTGAAGCAGACGGTTCTTTTCTTTTAACTGCAGACAGACGTTATATTTCGGGAAATAAAATGCTGAACGAAACTTTCTATTTCCTTTTCAAATCAAAAGAAGGACTTGGAACATCCATCAACTATGAAGTTGAACCTTCAATTATTCAGGATGAAAAAAACGAAAATTCTTTTTTGTATAAACTTACAAAACTAAAAAACCTTACAGCAAAAAAAACAGGAAATCTTGTTGTTTTCAGATCTGAAGGAAAAGATTTTTCATCTGACATGCTTTTAGATGTAGATAACTGATTTTTTTAGCGGAGGTAATATGACACAAGGATTAATAGAAATCGGTTTTTCTAAAGAAGAAGCAGAACGTATTTCTCCACTTATGGATAAATATATAAATGAAATCATACTGTTTAACTCTGCCTATAATCTTACAAATACCAGTGACAAAAACGAGCTTATAATCCGCCATATTTATGACTCTCTGGCACCTTACAAAACTTTTTGTAAAATCTTTGAATCCTCTAAAACTAACCCTAATTTTTCGGTAGGAGACATTGGTTCAGGTGGCGGACTTCCAGGAATCCCACTTGCAGCTGCATTTCCAAATATAAATTTTTATCTGATAGAACGTATGTCAAAGCGTTGTGCTTTTTTAGAAAATGTTGCGGCAATTCTGGGATTAAAAAATGTTGTCATCATTAATTCTGAAGCAGAAAAACTATCAAAAGAATTGTTTGATGTAATAACATTCAGAGCCTTCAGACCTTTAGATGAAAAAATGACCGGAACACTTTTAGGTATTACAAAACCTTCTGGTATTCTTGCGGCTTACAAAGCAAAAAAAGAAAACATTATTACAGAAATGGAAGGTATAAAAAAACTTGTACCTCAATATGACATTATTCCATTGTCAGTTCCAGAATTAGATGATTCTGAAAGAAATCTGGTTTTGATAAATAAACAAGGTTAAAAAAAAGGTTGCCTCCAAAAAAAGAGGCAACCTTTTTTTTATTAAAATCAGTTTGCATTTAATATATCTTGATTTAACGTCATGCCGCAGGGCTTGTGCCCTGCTAACGAGTTTTGCTTACGCAAAACTCGCACATTAATTTACTTACTCAAGCGTGCTTCGATGTCATCAAGAATTGCTGAAAGTTCTTTTGGAAGGTGAGAACCGAATTTTGTGTAGTGGTT
>JABUUX010000288.1 GCA_021442965.1 Treponema sp. | reverse complement strand
GAACCTGAATTTTCTGCTTCAAAAGAATCTGAAATGGCTCAGGCTCTTTTTGATGCAGCAGAAAAAACAGACAGTACTTCAGAAAAAGAAAGGCTTATGAAAGAGGCTGTTATCAGAGCTGAAAATACTATTAAAGCAAATCCGAAAGATGGAGCTGCTCATAATATTTTAGGAACCGATGCATTGAATAAAAAACAATATGATAAAGCTTTGGAAGAGTATACTAAGGCTGTTCAATATGATCCAAATAATTATCTTTACTATTACAACCTTGGTAAAACTCAATATCTTTTGAAAAAATATAAAGAAGCTGTAAGTTCCTTTACAACATCGTGCCGGTTGAATGATAAATTTTCTCCAAGCCGTTATAATCTTGGTCTTACACAACTTAAACTGAATAATGATACAGCAGCTCTTGATGCATTCAGAAAATCTATAGATATTAATCCTCGTTACGAAAAAGCTTATTTGGAACAGGCTCGTCTTTTGGCAAAGCGTAAGGATTATTCAGGCGCTGTGAATTCTTATAAGCATGTGATTGAAATTAATAATGTAAATACAACAGCTTTAATGGAAATGGGGTCAGCTTATTATTCTGATTCAAAATATGCATTGGCAGAAGAAAGTTTTTTAAAGGCACTTACTCTTATGCAGCCTGGAATAAATTACACTCTTACCTGTTATAATCTTTCCACAGTTCTTTTTGATGAAGAAAAATTTTCGGAAGCAGTAAGTTATGCAAAAAGAGCTTATGACGGTAAGGGGCATATCAGAGATGATAAATCTAAAGCTAATATTATTTATAACTATGCACTTATGCTGGATAAAGTTGGAAAAACAGACGACTCAATTCCTCTTTATCGTGAAGTTTTAGATTATGATCCAAAGCATAACAAAACTAAAATAAATCTTGGTGTTATTTATATGGGGCTCAATCCGCCAGATGTAGACAATGCCTTGAATCTGTTCAAGTCAGTTTATGATTCTGATACTAAAAATTTTGAAGCTAATAATAATCTTGGTAGTGCATATCTTGAAAAAGAAGATTATAAAAATGCAGTTAAGTTTTATCAGAATGCTTTAATGCTGGATTCTAAAAATAATGAGGTAAGATATAATCTTGCAAAAGCATACGCAAAAGACGGCTCATATTCCGAAGCAAAAACAACTTATATAGAACTTTTGCGTTCGGACGGAAAAAATTGGGATGCTTACATTGAACTTGCAAAGGTTTGCATGCAGCTGGATGATAATCAGAATGCTGAAAAATATTTAATAGTAGTTCAGGAAAAAAATCCAAAATACCGTTCAAAAGAAGTACAGGAACTGTTGGATGGCATTAATCATTGATTTTGATATAGATTAAAAAAAATTAATTTTTATTTTATGGATTTTAGGTTTCATAGATATTAAAATATTTATGTGAAAAAAAAGTTCTGGTCTTTTTTTATATTATTATTTGTCTCTTTCTTGTTTTCTCAAGGGAGAATTAATATTATAACAGATCCTGTTATGCAATATCATGGGAAAAGATTACCCGGAGAATCTGATAATTTTTTTGTAAAAGAAATAATTGTTTCTGATTCAGGAGACAGTATTTCTGTTATTTTTTCTTCGCCAGTTGATCCTCGTTCTGTTTCTCACCGTTCCTTAAAAATAAATGGACTAATTTTAGGAGATGAAGGAAGTATTAATTATAATAAAGCCGGTGATGTTATGAGAATCAGTTTTTCGTTTTTAGATAACGGATTTTTTTCGTTAGAATTAGTGGGGGTAAAAAGTTTTAACGGAAGCAGATTATCTAAATCCCGTTTTGAAAATTTACAGAAAGGTAAACGTTCTATATTTTGATATACTAGTTAAAGAGGTTTTTATGCAAAAAATACTTGTTGTTGAAGATGATGATGGAATTGCTGAATTTGAAGTTTTAGAATTGGAACATGAAGGATTCGAGGTTAAAAGAGCATCTGATGGAAGAACCGCTTTGGATTTGTTTGAAAGTTTTGTACCGGATGTAATTCTTTTGGATATTATGCTTCCAGAAATTTCTGGTCTTGAAGTTTTAAGGCGGATAAGAAAAACTTCTGCAGTTCCTGTTATTCTTGTTACAGCAAGAGGAGAAACTTACGATAAGGTTAATGGTCTTGATGCAGGTGCAGATGATTATATTTCTAAACCTTTTGAAATAGAAGAACTTCTTGCACGGCTTAGGGCACTATTAAGAAGAATTGAAAAACCTCATTCTGATGGTGATAAGGTGACCAGTGTTTATAAAGTAAGAGGACTGTCCTTAAATATAGAGAGTATGGAAGTTTCTGTGAATGGCAAGTCTCTGGATCTTTCAAAAACAGAGTATCTTCTTTTAAAACTTCTTATTACTAATCCTAATACTGTTCAGTCTCGTGATGATATTATAAACAAAGTTTGGGGTGAAGATTATAATATTGATGTTAATGCAGTTGATGTTTATGTCCGTTACATTCGTGCTAAGATATCAGAAATTACTGATGAAGAATATATTACAACAGTTCGTGGGGCAGGTTATGTAATTCGCCCTGAAATAAAATAAGATGAACTGGCTTAAAAATATTATTCGCTCAAAAGCTTTTCGAATTGCATTAAACTTTTCTCTTCTTATTGCTTTAGCAGTTTTGTTTTTTTCTGTTTCATTATCACTTCTTTTAAGTCGTAATATCAGAAAAAATCAGAATCTTGAACTGGAAAATTCTATAACCTATATTGAAGAACAACTATTACAAAATGAGACTCCTTCTTTTGAAAAAATGTCTTATTATATTACTTTCCTGGTTTATAAAGATGGTGTGATTTTATATACTAATGATCCTTTTCTGCCAATTCTTGAGGAATCTGAAAAATCCAAAATTTATATTGGTAAAGATTTCTATATTGATGGAGACCTTTACGTTCTTTATAAAACTAAAAAGATTTCAGATGATTTTGTTATTCAGGTAGCCATGAATATGGATATGGATTATGGTCACAGACTTTTGGGAGAACTTCCTCTTTCAATTCTTCTTCTTTCCATACCAGTCCTTTTGGTTTCTTTTGCTGCAAGTTATTTTAATACAAAACAGACCATGAAACCTGTAAAACGAATGACCGAAAAAGCAAAACTTATAACTTATTCAAATCTTGATTCTGAATTTGAAACAACAGGTTCTGGAGATGAATTTGATACTTTGGCATTAACTTTCAATTCTATGTTTTTAAAACTTAAATCAGATTTTGATCGGGAAAAGCAGTTTACATCTGATGTTTCACACGAATTAAAAACTCCTATTTCTGTTATTCAAGGGCATGCAAACTTAATTAAACGTTGGGGAAAAAATGATCCTGTTCAGCTGGAAAAATCTATAGACAGATTAATTTCAGAAACTAAATCAATGGAAAGTATAGTAGAAAATCTTCTTGTTCTTTCCAGAATTGAAGGCGGACGGGTAAAACTTAATTTTAAAAAGAATGATATTTTTGCTGTTTTTGAGCGATTGAAAGAAGATACATTAGCGTGGAATGAAAAAATTTTATTTTCTGAATTTCGCATTAATTCAAGTGACAAGTTCATTAATTGTGATGAAGAACTTTTATATGAAGCTCTCACAATTATTGTTTCCAATTCTGTCAAATATGGTGATAAAGAATTACTTCAAATAAACCTTGGTCTTAATAGTGAAGGCAGTTATAAAATTATTTCAATTACAGATAATGGACCTGGAATTAATCCTGATAAACTTGAAAATATTTTTGAAAGGTTTTACCGCTGTGATGAAGCTCATAATAGAAGTAAAGGCGGTTCCGGTTTAGGACTGGCAATAGTTAAAACTATAATGACAGCTCATAAAGGCTATGCAAATGCTCAAAGTAATGGGAAAGAGGGGACTACCATAAATTTATTTTTTCCAGTAATATAATTTTCAAGCACTGGGGTGCTGGAAGTTTTTTTCCGGCTGAGATTATACCCATAGAACTTCGCATGAAGTTCCAACCTGATCCGGATAATACCGGCGGAGGAAGGCATGAAAAAAATCACTGTCTTTATTTTATTTTCTCTTTTATCGTTGGCTTTTTTTTCAGGATGTTCAAAGAATAATTCTGATTCAAAAAAGGAAGTTACTGTTTACACCTATGACTCATTTATCAGTGAATGGGGACCGGGACCTGAAATTGCTGATTTATTTGAACAGAAAACAGGTATTAAAGTAAATTATGTTGATTGCGGTGATGGCGCTCAGATTTTTTCTAAAGCTGTTTCGGAAAAATCGGCTCCTCAAAGTGATGTTCTTTTAGGACTTGATAATAATCTTGTCTATAAAGCCAGAAAGGAAGGAATTCTTATTTCTTTCAAGCCCCAAAATTCAGAAGTAATATTGGAGGGTCTTGAATCTGCACTTGGAAATGATTGGTTACTTACTCCGTTTGATTACAGTCACTTTGCTATAATTTTTGATTCAGATTCTAAATATAAAATGCCATCATCATTAATTGATTTATGTGATAAAGAATATGAAGGAAAGATTATTCTTATGGACCCAAGAACAAGTACCCCAGGACTAGGATTTGCCGCATGGACTTATGCTGTTTTTGGAGATGGGTACAAAGACTACTGGAGAAATCTTAAAAACTCAATTCTTACAATGAGTCCTGGCTGGAGTTCCGGTTATGGTCTTTTTACTAAAGGAGAAGCTCCTCTTGTTTCAAGTTATACTACAAGTCCTGCATACCACGTAGAGTATGGAGAAGGAGACAGGTTTAAAGCTGTTATTTTTGAAGAAGGTCATGTGATGCAAGTGGAAGGGGCTGGTATTACTGCGGGAACTAAAAATGAAACATATGCTAAAATGTTTATTGAATTTTTGATATCAGATGAAGCACAGGCTGCCATACCTTTAACACAGTGGATGTTTCCTGTAAATAAAAATGTGGAGCTTCCGGATAGTTATAAAACTGCATCACCAATACCAGCAAAGACTTTGGATTATGATTGTTCAAAACTTGATTCTGTTGTTCAAAATATAATGAATATCATTAACGAATAAAATGTTATATGAAGAACCTTAAAAAAAGGAAACTGAATGATTTTATTAAACTCATTACAGTTTCCTTGTCTTTTTTTGTAACAACAGTTGTTTTCCTTTGCTTTTTAATTCCACTCCTTTCCTCATTTTTCCCTACTTTTTTTTTAAGGGATTCAAGTTTTTTACAATCTAATAAATTCAGTATAAATACTTTTTACAGTCTTATTAAAATCACTTTGTTTACATTAAAAATAGCGTTAGGAAGTACTTTTGTTGCTTTTGCTATTGGATTTCCTTTTTCTTTTTATTGTGCTAAAAGAAGATTTTTATTTAAAAAAATTATACAAGGGTTTTCTGCAGTTCCTCTTTGTATTCCGGTTTTAATAGCGGCTCTTGGTTTTGTTTCGGTTTTTGGAATTTCAGGTTCATTTAATAAAGTTTATAGTTTTCTTTCGGGGGGAGATAATACAAAATTTCTTTATTCAGAATGGGGAATTATGATTTCACAGGGCTTTTATAATTTTCCTCTGATAATGACTATGATTTCAAAATATTGGGAAAGTCTTCCATGTGAAACAGAAGAGGCTGCAAGAGTTTTAGGTTCTTGTGAAAGTCAAATCTTTTTAAAAATTACTTTACCAAAACTTAGTCCGGTGATTGTATCTTCGGTTATACCTGTTTTTTTATTTTGCTACTTCAGTTTTATGATGGTTCTTCTTTTTTCTGCGCCTGGTACTGTAACTTTAGAAGTAGAGATTTTTCAGGCTGTAAAAACTTCTTTAGATTATGTATACGCATCAAAACTTGCAATATGTGAAACCTTAGTTGCTTTTTTATGTGGTGGAGTATATATCTTTTTTTATGATAAAAATTTAAATTCCGGTAACTCTTTTGAAAAAAAGGATTTGCCTTGGATTTCATCATATGAGTATCAGAGTAAACTTTCAAAAATCATAGAACTTTTGTTATTTGTAATTATTTCTGTTCTTGTCATTATTTTTTTTATACTTCCTTTTGCAGGAATAATAATTTCTGGTTTTACAGCCAGAATTAACGGAAAGGATGTCTTTTCTTTTAATCATTATAAAATTTTATTTTCATCAAAAAGTTTTTGGAAAGCTGTAGAAATTACATTAATTACGTCATTTTGTACTGCATTTGTATGTACACTTATTGGAACTGTATATGCATTGTCTTTACAAAATCTCAAAAACGATAAAATAAAAAAGCTTTTTGAAATAGTTTCTCTTCTTCCAATGAATGTTTCTTCTGTTGTTTTAGGTTTTGGAATTACTTTAATATTTAAAAAAGGAAATATTATTTTACTGATACTTTTACAAAGTGCATTGTTCTGGCCTCTTAGTTACAGACAGATTAATACAGCAATAAAAAAAGTTCCTAAAAATGTATATGAAGCAGGACTTATTATTTCGAATAATTATAGAGATTTTGTTTTTAGAGTTCTTTTGCCATGGATTAGAAAAAGTCTTTTTTCTTCTTTTGGTTTCTGCTTTGCATTCAGTGCAGGAGATACAACACTCCCTTTACTGCTTTCTTTAAAAAATTTTCAAACATTAAGCCTTTATACATACAGACTATCCGGGTCATATAGATTTAACACTGCTTGTGCTTCGGGAACAATACTGGGGCTTATATGCTTTTTAGTTTTTATTTTTTCTGAAAAAATTGGAAATAATAGATTTAAAGATTAAATCGGAGGTTTTGATTGTCATCGTATTTTAATGTAAAAGGTATTCATAAAACTTTTTCAAAAATTCCAATTGAATTTAGTTTTCAATGTGAAAAAGGAAATATGACAAGTTTAGTTGGACCATCCGGGTCTGGAAAATCAACTATACTTAGAATTATTGCAGGGCTTGAAAAAAATGATAAAGATATTAATTTAGAAATAATACTTGACGGTAAACATATAGAAAAACTTCCTCCGTCTAAGCGACAAATTGGTATGATTTTTCAAAATGGTGCACTTTTTGATAATATGAATGTAGTCCAGAATGTCGCTTATGGATTAATTACAAAAGGAGAATCAAAAAAGACAGCATTAAGTAAAGCTTCTGAATATCTTAAAGAGTTTAATTTGGCGGGATTTGACAATAGAATGCCTCAAACTCTTTCTGGGGGAGAAAAACAGAGAGTTGCACTTGCAAGAACTTTGATTACTTATCCAAAACTTGTTCTTATGGACGAACCTTTAAGTGCTTTGGATTCTGAATTAAGGCTAAAACTAGGAGAACAGATTCGTTTATGGCAGAAAGAAATTGGTTTTACTGCAATAATGGTAACTCATGATTTAAGTGAAGCTGAAAGAATGAGTGACAGAATTGTAAAATTAAAAACCTTGCAAGTTTGAAAGTAAGACCTAGTTTAAGAGGTGATAAAATTGTTATTTGATTTTCATACTCATCTGGATTTTTATGAAGATTTTGATATAGAGAAAGTTTGTTCTTGCATAATTAAAAATAAAATTAAAACATTTTCAGCAAGTGTTAACATAGAATCCTACAAAAGAAATTTGAATATAAAAGCTGAATTTATTCGTATTGCGGAACGGAAAGGATTTTCTTTTGAAGAAGCTGATGATTTGGTAAATGTTTCTTTTGGTGTACATCCGTCTTATTTAAAATATCTTCCTAAGAAAGAAAATGACGCTGTTAATCTATTAAGACCTTTCTATGAGGAGTCTGAAATAATATCAGAAATAGGACTGGATTTTTTTTGGGAAAAAGAATCTTCTCCTGAATTGCAGCTTATGCATTTACTTATAGCTTTGGATAGTGCAAATGAAGGGAAGAAAATTTGTGTATTACATACGAAAGGAGCTGAAAAAGAAATAATTTCTGTTTTAAAAGATTTTCCTAATGTGAGACCTGTAATTCATTGGTATGACGGTCCAATTGATATTTATAAAAAATTCATTGAAAGAGGAATTTATGTTACTTTTGGTTGTGAGCTGAAATATTCGGATACTATAAAAGATTTTTTAACAATAACACCCGAGAGTCTTATTCTTCCTGAAACAGACAATCCTTCTGGTGAAATATGGCTTGGTGGAGCAGATAATAGTCCTGCATTAATTAAAAGGATTTATAAAGATATAGGAGAAGGAATAGGAAAATCAATTCAAGAAACTGAATCGCTTCTTGAATTGAATTTAAAGAGCCTTTTAAGATAGCAGTCTTATTCTCCTAATGCAGTTGCCTGTTCAACTGTTGTGTGTTTTTTGTAACAGGCAAATGTTTCTTCCATCATTTTGCTGTCTGGTTTTGGTGTAAATAAAGAAACTAAAGGTACAATAATTAATCCTGCAATCATAACCACTGAACCACAGTTAATAGGTGAACGTAAAATTTCAGGAAAGAAAGGTTTAAAGAACATATTCAGAGTCATTACAACAGAACCAAAAGTAAAACAGGTAATACAAGCTGCTTTTGAGGTTTTTTTCCAATAAAGAGAGAATAAAAATGGTGAAAGGAATGCTCCTGCAAGAGCTCCCCATGAAACTCCCATTAGTTGTGCAATAAATGAAATATCTTTTTTATATTGTAAAAGTGCCAGTACTGCAGAAATTGCAATGAATACAACTATAAAAACCCTCATTATAAATACTTTGTTTTTTTCTTTTAAATCTTTTTTTACAGAGCCAATCAAGTCAATTGTAAGTGTTGAACTTGATGCAATAACAAGTGACGATAGGGTAGACATAGAAGCGGAAAGTACAAGAACTACAACAAGTGCAATTAATGCAGGACTTAGTGTTTCCAACATTTTAGGGATAATGGCATCGTATCCGCCTTCAGGAATACCATTAGGTCCAACATTCAGTACATCACTAAATAAACGTCCAAAACCTCCTAAAAAGTAACAGCCACCGGCAACTATTAATGCAAAAATTGTTGAAATAATAGTTCCTTTTTTTATAGAAGCTTCATTTTTTATAGCATAGAATTTTTGTACCATTTGAGGAAGCCCCCAAGTTCCCAAAGATGTAAGAATTACTACAAATAAAAGATTTAAAGGATCAGGACCAAAAAAACTTGCAAAGATACCAGGAGTAGTTGATACTGTTGCATCTTCAATTTTTGCAAGTCCATCCAAGGCTTCCATGAAGCCGCCTTTTCCTTTTAATACAGCAAGAACTACAACTGTTATTCCAACAAGCATAATAATTCCTTGGATAAAATCATTGATCGCAGTAGCCATGTATCCTCCTGCTATAACATAAATAGCAGTCAGTACGGACATAATAATAATGCACCACGTATAATCTATATTAAATGCCATTCCAAAAAGTCTTGAAAGACCGTTATAAAGAGAGGCTGTATACGGAATAAGAAAAATAAAAATTATAACTGATGAAAAAATTTTCAGAGTTTTAGAATTGAACCGTTTTTCAAAGAACTGTGGCATTGTAGCAGAATTTAAATGCTGGGTCATAATTCTTGTACGACGTCCCAGAATAACCCAAGCTAATAAAGAACCTATAATGGAGTTTCCAATTCCTGCCCAAGTAGCAGAAATTCCATATTTCCATCCAAACTGTCCTGCATATCCAACAAAAACTACCGCAGAAAAATAAGATGTGCCATATGCAAACGCTGTAAGCCATGGGCCAACAGATCGTCCTCCAAGAACAAACCCATTTACATCTGTGGAATGTTTACGGCAATATAGTCCAATACCAATTAAAACAGCAAAATAAGCAATAAGAATACCAATTTTTAGAAAAAGCATAAGAACCTCCAAGTTTTCATATATTTTAGCGGGGTAAAGGGGAGTATTTCTATATTTTTGTAAGAATTTTTCTGAAAAAATGAAGTTTTATTGATGTTTTTTATGATTTATGTTACCCTAGAATAAACAATGGGTAACGAAAAGTATTCTACAAAGAATTTTGTATTGAAATTATTAAAAACTTCACTAAAAAAAACACCAGGAAAGGCAGTTTCTGGGGAAGAACTTGCAGAGCTTGCAGGTTGTTCCAGAGTTTCAGTTTGGAAAGCTGTTCAGTCTCTTATTTCTTCTGGTTATAAAATAGAATCAACTAAGACCGGATATCGACTTGTTTCTGAAAGAATTGATTCTGTTCTTCCCTTTGAATTTGGAGAAAATGAAAGCAGAATAAAATATATTGAAGAAACAGAATCAACAATGGATGCAGCAAGAAAAATTGCATTTGAAACATTGAATAATGATAAAAAAAATGGAGGAGTTGGAAATTTTCCGCTTATTGTTACTTGTGACCGGCAGACAAAAGGTGTAGACCGTAAAGGGAATAAATGGATTTGTAAAGAAGGTAGTCTTGCTTTTACTCTGGTTTCTGAAGTATCTTTGCCGGCTTCTAAATCTAACAGAATGGTTTTAGCAGCGCAGGTAACTTCGGCTAATACTTTAAAAGCACTTACAGGAAAAACCTTTCATTTAAAATGGCCAAATGAAATTTGGAATGAAAAGGAAAAAGTTGGAGGAGTTCTTGATGAGGTGTTTGTAAGCGGAAACAGAACAAAATGGATAAATCTTGGGGTAGGAATCAATATCGTGAATGAATTTTCCAGAAAAGATTTTTTAAAAACATTTTTGGTGATGTACCAAGATATTGAAAGTAAAGCTTTAAAATATCCTGAAATTCTTATAGCGGAATGGAATTATTACTGCAGTGACATTAATAAAAATGTAAAAAACAGTGCAGACGGATTTCAGGGGATTTTTACTGGTGTTGATGACAGTGGATTTTGTCTTATTAAAAATTCAAGCGGAGATTTGAAAAGACTTACTCCTGGAGAATCATATTTACTGTAAAAAAACTTATATATATATAGTTTTAATGGAGATTGGATAAAAAGGTTCATGCAGATAGCATTCCCTTTTTATCTTAAAGTTTGCGT
>JABUUX010000097.1 GCA_021442965.1 Treponema sp. | reverse complement strand
AGAACTGACTGGTGGCGTTCTTCGGCAGTTTTTACCATTTTGTCATCGCCGTCGTCGGCATCGCCTGTAAGGTGTCCTACGTCTGTAACGTTCATTACGTGCTTGATGTCGTAGCCAAGGTAAGTGAGAGTTTTATCGAGAATATCAAGAAAAACGTAGGCGCGCATATTTCCGATATGGGCATAATTGTAAACGGTAGGTCCGCATCCGTAAAATCCGACAAAGCCTTCGCGAATAGGTTTGAATTCCTGCATTGTGCGACCCATTGTGTTATAAAGTTTTAGTGCCATATAAAAACTCCGTAAATTAAAAGTAGTACTATTCTAGTAAATTTTTTTAATGATTAACAGAAGTAATAAAAGAAAGAAAAAATAATAAAACCATGTTATAATATAAATGATGTGCAAAAGTAAGAACGTTATTCTAAAAAATCACACAACTTTTAAAGTTGGTGGACCGGCAGATGAATTTTATGAACCGGAAAATTTTGAGGAACTTATAGAAATAATCCATCAATGTAAAATACAGGAAAAAAAATATTTTATCCTTGGCGGAGGAAGCAATCTGGTTTTTTCGGATGCTGGTTTTAGGGGAACTGTAATTTGTACAAAAAAGTTGAATAAAATAAAACTGATAGATTCTAATCATGTAATTGCAGAAGCCGGAGCCACAATGAAGGAGCTGGTGGATTTTTGTATAGAGAATGGACTTTCGGGTATGGAAGAATTTGCAGGACTTCCTGGAACTGTAGGCGGAGCCCTTTATATGAATGCCCGGTGTTTTGAAAAATCGGTTTCAGATACTCTTTCAGAAACACATTGGTTAGAAGAAAATGAAGGCGAAATTAAAAATCGAGAAATAAAGTTTGAAGAAGATGCTAAAAACTGGAACTATAAAAAATCTCCTTTTCAGAATACAGGAAAAATAATTAAAAGCGGAACATTTAAAGTAAAACCTGCAGAAAATAATGATTTTAAAGACGCAATTAAATCAAAATGTGCAGGATATATAAAAAGTCGAGAAGAAAAGGGTCATTTTAGATTTCCAAGTGCAGGAAGCGTTTTCAAAAATAATCATGATTTTGGTAAACCAAGTGGAAAATTAATTGACGAAGCGGGGTTGAGAGGAAAGAAAATTGGCGGGGCACAGATAGCAGAGTTTCACGGAAATTTTATTGTTAATGTAGATAATGCAACTGCCGAAAATATAAGAGAATTAGTGGAACTTACCAAAAAAACCATAAAAGAAAAATTTGGGTTCGAATTACAGGAAGAAATCATTTTTATTGAAGAAGAGTGAAAATAAAAATATAATTTTATCTGTAAGAGAATTGATTGGGAGAAAGAAGTGTTACAGTTATCATTTGCACAGTTCAGACAAGGCTCGTATATTGTAGTTGAAGGAAAACCAAAGTCGGATTTCTTTTATATTATTCAGAAGGGTTTGGTACAGTGTTCAAAATCTTCAGATCAGGATGCACCTATTAAATACGGTCCGGGAGATTTTATAGGCGTTGTTCCATGTATGTCTGGACATGCACAGATAGAAACAGCCATGGCCGTTACAGATGTAACCTGTATCTGCGTAAAGAGAGAGCAGTATCCGGAATTAATTGCTAATAATACACCGCTTGCACTTAAAATTATTAAATCATTCGCAAACCGCATGCGTGTTATGAATGATATACTTGCTTCTATAGCATTAAATAATGTTGCCCAAGTGTCAAATGAACTGATTTTTTCTACAGCGGAATTCTATGAAAAAATTGGAAAAAAAGATATTGCTGCATATGCATACTATCAGTTCTTGAAAACTAAACCTGAGGGGGCTCATGCTGATGCTGCAAAGCAAAGATTTGTAGCCCTAAAACCATCCAGTAAAGCAGTTTACTTTGAACCTACAGCGGAACTGACAAGAGCATATCCAAAAGATACAATGATTTTTTCTGAAGCACAGAGTGGAGCAGAAATGTTCATTATCAAAGATGGAGAAGTAGCAATTTCAAAAGTAGTAGACGGAAATGAAGTAGTTCTGGCTGTTTTGAAACAGGGAGATATGTTTGGAGAAATGGCTCTTTTGGAACATAAACCGCGTTCCGCTTCTGCTATTGCACATTCAGATTGTCATCTTATGGTTGTAAACAGATCTAACTTTGATCAGATGGTATCTACACAGCCTCAGCTTATTTCAAAATTGACAACAACGCTTTCTGAACGTTTGTGGTCTATGTACCGTCAGATTGATAATGCATATTTAAAAGATCCTGTTCATAAAATGGTTGATATGCTTTCTCTTCAAATGGAAAAGAGTAAAGTAATATGTGACCGCCCTAATCTGAATTGGCAAACAGAAATTACTCCACAAGATTTGTGTAATATGTGCGGAATTGCACAGGAACTTCAGTCAAAAGCAATTTATGATTTTTCACATATGTCTGTAATCAAACTGAACGATAACAAGATTTATGTAAAAGATTGTTTTGAAGTAACAAAACAGGCTGCGTTTTTTAAGAAACAGAGATAAATATTTGTGATATAAGAAAACAGTGGGCAACCACTGTTTTTTTTATTTTAAAATCCGATAATCAGAATATGAAACGAATATCAAAAATAGCAGCTGTTTTTTTTCTAACGGTTTTATCAGTATCAGGAATATTTTCAGAAGAAATTCCTAATGGATATGGAAATATAAAACTTGGAATGGGCTTGGAAGAAACAAAGGAAGCTCTAAAGAAAAACGGCGAATTTGGCTATCATGGAGACAGAGATGTTTCTCTTTTACCCGGAGAAAATCGTGTGCTTATTGAAACTGATGCAGAAAAAGGATTTGGAGGAAATTTTTTAACACGCTGCTGGTTTCAGTTTTATAAAGAAAAACTTTACATAATTACAATAAACGTTAATAAAGAAAAAATGGATTATTACAGTATTTTTACAACGCTTTGTAAAAAATATGGAGAACCTGTAATGTTAAATCCATCTAAAGCCGTTTGGAAAAGTGATGAAATAACAATGAGTCTAGAAAAGCCGCTATCATTAAAATATGTTGACAATAAAGTTTTTGAAGAGTTACAGAATAAATCTACTGTTCCGGAAGGACCTACACAGATGACAAGAGAAATGTTTTTGGAGGGATTATAATGAATAAAAAAATAATGCTGGCAGGAATATTTTTGTTTGGTCTTATTATCAGTTCTTGTGCAAAATCAAAACTTCCTGTAAAAGAACTGATGATAAAAAGAGCTGATGGCATATATGTTACTGTTCAAGCGGAAGTGGCTGTAAAAGAAGAAGACAGAAATTATGGATATATGAATCGAAAAGTAATACCTGACGGAACCGGAATGCTTTTTGTTTTTGAAAATGATCAGAAACTGTCTTTTTGGATGAAAAATACTCCACATCCGCTTTCAATAGCATATTTAGACTCTGAAGGAAATATAAAAAATATATACGATATGACACCTTATAGTCTGGCTCCTGTTGTAAGTACAGTGTCTGTACGATATGCACTTGAAGTTCCACAAGGGTGGTTTACAAAAGCCGGAATTAGAGTTGGTGACCAGGTAATGGTAAAATGAGAAATAAAAAAATGGTAGTTTAATACAAAATCTGAATTAAATAAAAAACGGGCTGTCCCAAAAAGAAGGACAGCCCGTTTGATTTTAAATCTAAGGTTTAGTTTTGTTCTTCAAGTTTTTGGAGTTCAGAAAGAGCAATTGGGTCATTAGGAGAAAACTCCAGTACAGTTGTAAAATATTTTCTGGCTTCAGAAATATTTCCCCGAGCAAGAGAAAGGTATCCTAAATTAGATATTATTTTAGTATTTTCAGGATCCATACGGAATGCTTTCATCAGATTTTCATGAGCAGATTCAAAATCTTTAAGCTGGGTAAGACATAAAGCAATTTCATTATAGGTATCTGCATTTTTATCTCCCTCGGGGCATTTAAGGGATTCTTCAAAGGCATTCTTTGCATCTTCAAAACGTCGGACTTTTCTAAGCCCCCAGCCCAAAAGAAACCATGCGTTCCACACTCTTGGATTTTTTTTGATAAAAGCAAGAATTTCATCCATGCCTTCTTCTTCTTTTCCTTTGGAAATAAGTTCATACGCTTTTTGAAAGTGAACATCATCCATGTTCATGTTATTAATATGATTCAATATTTCTGTGGCACGTTCTTTTTTGTATAAACCGGTTTCTCCCAATTCTTCATCAGATGTTTCGCAGGTGAGTGTAATGTAAGTGTCAAAACATTCTTTTGCATTGATAAAGTCATTCTTTTTAAGGTAAAAGAATCCTGCGTTAAAGTAAGCATCAGGGATAGGGGGTTCGGCTTCCATGGCTTCTTTGTAATAGGATAGAGCATCGGAATCGTAGGCATCTGCATCATCATCAAGATTTGCCTGGCGATAATTTTCTGCACGCTGATCTAAAAATAATGCCATATTCAAAATAATGGAGGTATTGTCTGGTTCCAAACCGTGAAGAGCTTTAAAAATTTCTTCAGCAATTTCAAAATCATTATTGCGGGCTTTAAGAATAGCGGTTTCGCTCAATTCTTTTAAAATATTTGGACGTGCACGTTTGATAATATTGCGATAATAGTCCAAGTGTTCGCAATGATGGTCATAAGCAAGAACTGTAAGAATACCAGCAAGAATTTGTTCTGTGGTAATGTCATTAAGTTTTGGTTCATCGCTTTCATTACTGCCGTCCTTTTTTTGAACTGGAAGAGGAATGGAAGCATCTACTTTCATGGCTTCATTAGAAAACTGATAGCCTTCAGGAATAGTAATGTAAAAAATTGAGTCTAGAGGATTTTTTGGATTCATAATTATATATTATACAAAAATCAAATCTTAATCAAAATCCGGAAGCGTTTCATCGCTTTGAGAGATTGTAGGATGCGAAATTTCAGCATTTTGTTGTTGAATACGGCTGAGTTGAAGAAGAGATTTTTTATTATTTGTAAGGAACTGATTCATTAGAACTTTGTACTGCATTGGAACAGTTTCTGGTTTGAAGGCAATAGATACGATTACAATATCCTGCCGTCCTTCCATTGTTTCTGCATGTTTAATAATTCCCGGAATATCAAAATAAACTTGAGGATCAATAAAAGAAAGCCTAAGAACAACATCTTTATCAACAAGGAATTTTGGAATTCCCATGCACATTATTTTTGCGCCACCAAAAGAAATATCTCGGAGAATACATCGCCTTGGTACATTTGTAATAGAAATAATGGTTTCTTCTTTTTCCATACCAATGCGACGAACAACTTCTTTATTAATTATGATACGTTCTTCACGGCGATTTACAAAGTTTTCGTTAGTATCAATAAATTGTCCAACTTTATAAATAAGATCATCAGGAGGCTGCTGAGTAAAAGAAATTGTAAGAAGAATGAGTTCCTTAGTGTCTTTAAAAGGAACGGCTTCTGTAACACGACCAGTAACAAAGAAACTAAGAGGAGTATTGTCTTCCTGAATAAAGCAGTATCGTACTTGAACCGGGCTGGCAGGATTTTTCTTAAGATTAACCAAAGCTCCACTACCAATGCCAAGAATAATTTTAACAAACTGAAAAGAAGTTGAGTTAATAATGCAAGGCCACTGACCTCCAGCCAGCTTTATATAAATTTGGCGGGGATCAATTCTAAGATAATGAAGAGTTTCTTTTGTAAAAATGATTTCCTTATCACGATAAACATCGTAATAACGGGTAATCTGATGTGTATCATTGGCCAATGGCATACTCTTAAATAGTAAGATAGAAAGTTTAATTGGTCAAGAATTCTGTAGAAAATGGAGAAAAAATAAGAAAATTTGATTTTTTTTTAGTCTTTATAAAGGGAAAGGATTTTGATATAGTAAAACTTTACAGATAGAAAAATAAGAAAATTTATTAATATTATCTGAACAGAGGTAAATATGGCTTTAGAATGTGGTATTGTAGGTCTTCCAAATGTAGGTAAATCAACTATATTTTCGGCATTAACAGCGGCACCGGCTGCGGCAGAGAACTTTCCGTTTTGTACAATTGATCCTAATGTGGGAATTGTGGATTTACCGGACGAACGCCTGGATTTTTTGGCAAGCATTCATAATCCAAAGAAAAAAACACCGGCAGCAGTAAAATTTGTTGATATTGCTGGTTTGATTAAAGGTGCATCAAATGGTGAAGGCTTGGGAAACAAGTTTTTGGCAAATATCCGTGAATGTTCGGTAATTGCTCATGTTGTACGCTGTTTTGATAATCCAGATATTATGCACGTTAGAGAAAATGCAAATGAAGCAGCTCCAATTGACCCGGAAACTGATATTCTGACAATTAACTGGGAACTTTGCCAGGCAGATTTGGACACAATTGCAAAGAGAGAAGAAAAAAACATAAAAACTGTAAGAGCTTTGGGAAAAGATGCAGAAAAACAGCTGGCACCATGGAATAGTGCAGTTTCAAAAATTAAGCCGTTACTGCAGGATGGAAAATGTGCTCGTGTAGCGGAACTTTCAGATGATGAAAAGCTTGCTGTTCGTGATATGTTTTTACTTACAATGAAACCGACTCTTTATGTAGCAAATGTAGATGAAGATTCTGTAGAAGCCGGAACAAATGATTATGTAGAGGTAGTAAAAAAATATGCTGCCGAAGAAAAATCCGATGTAGTTGTAATTTGTGGAAAATTTGAAGCCGATTTGGCAGAAATTACAGAAGAAGCAGACCGAAAAGAGTTTATGGACTCGGTAGGGCTTAAAGAGTCAGGACTTGCAGTTCTGGCAAGAAAAGCATATCACTTGATGGGGCTGGCAACATTTTTTACTGGAGGTCCTGATGAATGCCGGGCCTGGACAATACATGCCGGAGATAAAGCACCACAGGCTGCGGGGGTAATTCATACAGATTTTGAAAAAGGATTTATAAAAGCAGAAGCTTACACAATTGAAGATTTACGCCAGTACAAGGATGAAGCAGCAATTAAAGCGGCAGGAAAGTATCGTCAGGAAGGTAAAGAATACGTTGTACAGGATGGAGATGTTCTTTTCTTTAAGTTTAACGTATAAAAAGATTAATGAAAAAAACGCAAAGATTTTGCGTTAAAATGAAATTTAAAGCCATATTAACTGTTAGAAGGAGAATTATATGAAACAGTTGATATGGCTTTTGTTTTTAACGGGGATTCTGGCTTTGTGTACGGCTTGTACAGGATGTGAACCAATGACATCGTTAGAAGAAAAGAATATCACTTTTTCTATAGCGGCTTACAACGTTCAGGAATTTTTTGATGCTGTGGATGACGGGTGCGAGTACGAGGAATTCAGAAAGAAGAATTACTGGTCTAAAGAAGTGTACGAATTAAGACTTGGACGGTTATGTCAGGTTATAAGGGCATTGAAGGCTGAAATCATTGTACTGGAAGAAATAGAAAATGAAGCAGTATTGCAGGATATAGTAAACATGCTTTCAGGAGATTCATGGCGGGAAAGTCAGCAGTATAATTTTTCTTGTTTTGCAAAGGAGCCTGGAAGTGCTATTGGAATTGGTGTATTAAGCCGGTTTCCACTTTCAGGACTCTGTTTGCATTCAATGGATATTAGAACACAGTTAGAAAATCAGCCATCAATAAGGCCAATAATGCAGGTTCAGGCAGACGTAAATGGACGAAAGCTGCATATTTTTTGTAATCACTGGAAATCAAAAAGCGGCGGAAAAGAAAAAACAGAAATATGGCGGGAATGGCAGGAAAGTGTACTATCAGAACAGTTATTAAAAGCTTCAAAAAGGGAAGAAATGTTTACTGCGGTGTTGTGTGGAGATTTTAACCGCGACATAAAAGAATTTAAGATTTTAGGGAATGGAGCGGAGGGCTTTGGAAAGGTTCTTATGCGCACATCAGACCCGATTACAGAGACTTTTAACACTGTGGGAGTGATTTCACCCTGGTTAGATGAAAAAGGTGCAATACAAGGCTCTACAGGAAGCTATTATTATAACGGAGAATGGGAGCGTATAGATCATATGTTTTTGTACGGAAAAGGAGAAATAAAATCATTTTCAGTAATTTCAAACGGGGAATGGGCGAATGAAAATGGAATACCTTTGGGGTTTAAAATTTATACAGGTTCGGGGTATTCAGATCATCTGCCACTGAGAATGACAGTAAAATTCAAATGATTTCAAATTTTTACATCAAAGGCGTCAAATTTCTAAAGTGGTACAGAAAAAAATGAATGATAAAATTAATTAATCAAACTTGCTATCAAATTATGGAGGATAGATAATATGAAAAAATTTATAACAGTTCTGGCTGGGACTGCTCTGGTGTTAGGGCTAGTTTCTTGTGGATCAACAAAAGTTAAAGAAGACGATGATCTTTCAATGTTCATGGCTTCTGAACCTGAGGGTCCTGAGTTTACAGCATCTAAAGATTCAATTGATGATGCATGTAAAGCTCTTTCTGAAGCACTTGGAGTAGGGGTAAAACTTGTTGTAGACAAAGATATGTCTAAAGCAGACGCTCCGGAAGTAAAAGGGGCAACTGCAACAATGGGAACATATCTTGGAGAAAAATGTGTAAAGATTACTGCCAATTTTAACCCGGAAATTCGTTTTGCATTTGTTCTGGATAAACCGGTTCCTTGTAAAGACTTGAAAAAACTTAAGTTTTCTGTAGCAGGGTTTGACGGTGGAGCAGGAGCTTATAACTGTGCTTTTATGTATGAAGAAATGAACGGTGCTGAACACAAAGGATCTTTTTATCTTTCTGACATTGCAACGGATGCGTGGACAGATGTAGAAGCTGACTTAGTTGCAGACGAACAGTGGGGCAATAATTATAAAGCTTCAAATGAAGTTCAGATTATTCAGTTCTGGTCTGGAGATAAAGGACCTATTTATGTAAAAGGGCTGACAGTAACCAAATAGAAAATAAATAGATTTTTTTTGATTTTCTTTTTTTTCGCACTTTCAAAGTTTTTGGGAGTGCGTTTTTTTTTGCCCGTATAAAAATGTGATGTATAATTAAGGATATGGAAAAATATATAGTTGCATTAGATCAGGGAACTACATCTTCCCGTGCAGTCATTTTTGATAAAAATGTTAAAAAAATTAAAACGGCTCAGGCGGAGTTTACGCAGTATTTTCCGAATCCGGGCTGGGTAGAGCATGATGCAGAAGAATTGTTTTTGTGCCAGCTTGAAGTGATGAAAGAAGCGGTTGCGGGAGCAAAACTTAAGCCAGAGCAGATTCAGGCGGTGGGGATTACAAACCAGCGTGAAACGGTCGTTTTGTGGGACAAATCAAGCGGAAAACCTGTTTACAACGCAATTGTATGGCAGTGCAGAAGAACGGCTGATCTTGCAGACAAACTGATTTCTGATGGAAAATCGGATTTGATTCAGAAAAAAACAGGTCTAATTCCGGACGCATATTTTTCGGGCACAAAAATAAAATGGATTTTAGACAATGTGCCTGGCGTTCGCGAGCGTTCAGAAAAAGGTGAAATTCTTGCCGGAACAATTGACACCTGGCTTACGTGGAAACTGAGCGGTGGAAAAGCTCACGTGACAGATTACACAAACGCCAGCCGAACAATGCTTTTTAATATCCACACACTTGAATGGGATGATGAACTTCTGTCGCTTCTTGGAATTCCAAAATGCCTTTTACCTGAGGTGAAAGATTCTTCCTGCGTTTATGCCGTAACAGATAAAAATGTGTGCGGTTTTGAAGCACCGATTGCGTCTATGATAGGCGACCAGCAGGCGGCTCTTTTTGGTCAGGCTTGTTTTAATTCGGGCGACACAAAAGTAACGTACGGAACGGGATGTTTTCTTTTGATGAACACGGGAACAAAAGCGGTTGATTCGCGCCACAAACTTTTGACGACGATTGCACTCGGTTTAAACGGAAAGATTGAATATGCGCTCGAAGGTTCTGTGTTTATGGGCGGGGCTACAATCAAATGGCTAAGAGACCAGCTTGGAATAATAAGTTCTGCAAATGAAGTGAATGTGCTTGCAGAAAGTGTTCCGGACTCTAACGGGGTTATGATGGTACCGGCGTTTACAGGGCTTGGGGCACCGTACTGGGATTCATATGCACGGGGAACGATTACAGGATTAACCAGGGGTGCGAGTAAGGCTCACATCTGCCGGGCGGCTCTGGAAGCTATTGCGTTTCAGGTAAAAGATGAAATTGAGTGTATGAAAGATGATTCAGGTATAAAACTTACAAACCTAAAAGTGGATGGAGGAGCTTGTGTGTCAAATATTATGATGCAGTTCCAGTCTGATATTTTAGACACTCCGGTTTACAGACCGAACAATGTTGAAACAACAGTAACAGGGGCAGCCTTTTTAGCGGGGCTTGCAACAGGATTTTGGGAAAACAAAAAAGAGATAGAAAGTGTATGGGAAATTGAACGGGTATTTAACCCAAGGATGAAAGAAGAAGAACGTACACGCCGTTATGTTGAATGGAAAAAGGCTGTAAAAAGAACTATGGAAAAAGATATGAAATAAAGTGAAAGGTTTCCAGCAGGTGCGGGAGTACCTGCTGGAAGAGAAAAGTGTTATTGAGGTAATTCCAACCAGAGGGCTGGAACGATGCCGCCATATGTGCGGTCAACAGGTTGAAAAGTTTTATAGTCTCCTGCGTAATTCACTATGCCATTCGTATAGGAAACTTTGCTTTCAGGAGATCGTAGCAACCAAAAACCGTCGCAATAGTTTGCCCATGCAAAATCTGTAGGAAATCTTATTCGGGAAGAATCAGTATTAAACTTATATTCACTTGTAGTTATTTCCAATTCACTTAAAAGGAAAATTTTGTCTATTGTATTATCACAGGCATATAATGTAGCCTGTTCAAGATATTCATAGCTGTCTATTGTTGATGCAGCACTGTTATCTACAGTTGTTTCTGAAATTTTTGTCTGATGAGTTGAAGTAAATGCCTGCTGGAGGAAACCTTTTGAAAGGTAATCTGAATTAGAACTTTGAGGGTCAGAATCACTTGGTTTTTCTTCAAAAGAAAGTCCGTTCAAAAAGGCTCGTATACTTGAATGTTTGTAATTGTTTGAATAAACAGTTTGATTATTAATTGTACGGTTAACACTCAAGTGAGGATAAAAGGCTACATCAGAAATAAGAATCTTTTCTGAAAGGAGCATATATTTTGTAACATCTTCATCGGTTTTTGTAGTGAGAACACGCCATACAACAGGTTCAACTTTGAA
>JABUUX010000181.1 GCA_021442965.1 Treponema sp. | reverse complement strand
AGGCTTGCGACCAAAACTTTAGAAAGTAATTATTTCTTCATATACCTGTATTGCAAACTGATCTGTCATTCCTGAAATAAATTCTACGACACATTTTTGATACGATTCATTTTCAAAAATATCAAAAACTACAGGCGTATTAAATTTCATGGCAGCTTTTTTATCTACAACAGCATGTCTAACAGAATCAAAAGGTTTGTAGTTTGAATGTTTGATAAGCCATTCTTCATAAGTCTGTCCAAGTTTTGGATATAGTTTTAAGGCTTGAGAAACTCTTCCATTCTGGCAGTAGATTTGAGTTTTCATTAATGTTCTGAAAATTGTTTTTATTATACTTGCTGCATACACCTGAAATTCTTGAAGTCTCCAGTGGGAATAAATATGCGAAAAATTAAACTTTTTAAATTCTAAAATAAATTTAAAGTACTCGTCGCTAAAACAAAGACCTTTTTCCGGACTTGACTGTTCGCATAAGTCTACAATCAAATCATTTATAAGAACTGTTGTGTTTATGGCTTTTCCGCTTCTCATAGCATGTTGTGCCCCTTTGTGTTCAAATCCCAGTGTTGAACCAACAATTTCTCTAAGTGCTCTATAAGAACTTGAATCTATTATGTGATAGGCACGGGCATCTTCAACATCTCTTCCTAAATATGCAATTTTATCAGCAATCTTTACTACACATCCTTCCCATGTAAAAGGCTGGATAAGACCTGGTCGTTTCATTGAATATAAATCTATAGCTTTATCTCTTGGTTTTATTCCCTGCTGGTCAATTTCTCCGCAGTGGCATACTAGACCGTCCCGTACTGCATATGTAAGGTTCAGTGGCTGCTCCACAGCGTTTGGGTCAGGGAGAGTTTCTATATAGTCAGCAAAGAAGAGAGAGTTTCTTTCATGCCAGAATTTTTTAGGAGCATTTACACCTTCTTTTTGTTCTACAAGTGTATTCAGACAGTCTTCACCAAAATGACCGAAAGGAGCATGGCCCATGTCATGACCTATTGCAATTGCTTCTGTCAGTTCAGGATTAAGCCCCAGATGTTTTGCAATTGTTTTTGCAACAGATGCTACATGCATTACGTGTTCCATTCTGGTACAAATATGGTCGTTGTGAGGTGCAAAGAAAACCTGTGTTTTGTGTTTCAGTCTGCGAAAACCTTGGGAATGAAGAATTCTTGTGTAATCTCTTTCAAAAGGAGATCTTATATCGTTTCCTCGGGTATAAATATCAATTTCACGTTTTACAGCGTCATTCCATTTTGGATTGTTTTCATCCATTCGTTCTGTAATAAAAGAATCTTTCATATGTAAACTCCATTAAATAATTTACTGAAGAAAAATATAGTCGCTAAAATATATTCCTGATATTTTACCAAGAGTAAGAAGATCGTTAATTTCTGTAAGAAGTTCCATTTTTATAGAGTCTTCTGTTTTAGAAAGGAGTTCACTTTGTGTGTGTGTCGTAAAATAAACACGGAAAATATCTTTAATCAAAAGCCGCTTACCCGATAACTCTTCATAAAAAACTGTATCACCTTCAGGGTATGACAGAATCGGTGTTACAACTAAAGGAGTTCCTGAAATTTCCTGCCCGTCAGAAATTATAGTTTTTGTAACAGCTCGAATTTGTCCGAGTTCAGCATAAGATGCATTCTTTCCACCAGGTCTTTTTACAATTGGTGAGATACTTTGTGTATTCTCATTTGAATTCTGATTTTTAGTTGTACTATTTCGTGAAAGTGCAATAACCGTTCCTGTCAGAATAATCAAAATAAGGAATGCTATAATTCCACAAAGGATAAACTCATTCTTTTTTAATTGAATTTTCATGTTATTATTTACTCACTGTATAAGGACTTAAAAGTGCCAGAAGTCTTCCTGTAGCACGGGTTCTTATATGAACTCCGTCCTCAAGCCATTCTTCAGATTCAATATTGCCTGATTTCTTCAGTTCGTTTATCAATGTTCCCTGATTTACAGGAATAATGTAATCTAATTTTTCCCCAAGCAAGGTGTCATATATTTTTTCTTTAAGTTCATCAAATCCTGTTCTTTCTTTTGCAGAAACACAAAGAGAATCCGGAAATTTGATTCTAAGTTTTTGTAAGTTTTCTTCAGAAGTTTCTTTTGCTTTATCAACTTTATTTAAAAGAATTAGTCTTGGGTTTTTATCAGCTTCAATTTCTTCTAAAACATCGCATACAGTTTCATATTGCTCTAATGCATTTTCATCTGCTGAGTCCAAAACAATAAGAAGCAGGTCTGCGTATGCTGCTTCTTCAAGGGTAGACTTGAAAGCATCGATAAGCGAATGAGGCAGATTCGAAATAAAACCTACTGTGTCTGTAATTAAAACAGAAGAACCTTCGTTTAAAGGCAGCTTTCTTGTTAGAGGATCCAATGTTGCAAAAAGCTGGTCTTCAACAAACGCTTCACTTCCTGTAAGAGCATTTAGTAGACTGGATTTTCCCGCATTTGTATATCCCACAAGTGCACAAGAAGGGTATTTCCCTCGATTTTTTCTTTGAGTCTGACGGTTTATTTCAACTTCAAGAAGTTCCCGTTTTGTTTGCGTAATTCTTTCGTGGATTTTTCTGGAATCCAGCTCCAGTTGAGTTTCCCCAGACCCCTTATTCCCAAAAGCACCTCCGCGTTGCCGGCTTAAATCTCTGTTCATATGCTGCAGTCTTGGAAGGGAATATTGCAGTCTTGCAAGTTCAACTTGAAGAACGGCTTCTTTTGTTTGAGCTCTGGATGCAAAAATTCTTATGATTACTTCCTGACGGTCAAAACACGAAAGATTAGTAAGTTCTTCCCAGTTTCTTTGTTTTCTGGGTTCTAAATTGAAGTCAAAAATAATGCAGTCAGCTTCAATTGAATGGGCAAGTTCATTAATCTCCTGAGCTTTTCCAGTTCCCATACCGTATGCGGGATGGATTTCCAGTCTGGTTAAGGTAAGTCTTTGTATTACTTCATAGCCTAAAGTCTGTACAAGTCCTTTAAGTTCCAGAAGATTGTTTCCAGGTTCACCTACAAGCAATACTCTGGGAACTTTTTCCATTTCTTTTCGGACTTCAACCATCATTTATCCTCCCACATTCATATTATAGCTTTATTATGCCGATAAGTAAAATGCTGCTATTTTTCTTTTCGGAGTGTTTATGAATCGGTTTCTAAAATCTTTTTTCTTCTTTGCTGTATTGCTTTCTTTTACTTTCAGTTCCTGTACGGTGGGGCTGGGAGAAGCGGTAGATCTTGAAGCTCCTAAAATAACATTAACTTATCCTGTAATCAAACCGGGAACAATCACTTATATTCCTCGTTCAATTGAATTAATGGGAACTTGTACTGACAATAAAAAGGTAAAAGCAGTCCTTGTCCGTTATTCGTATACCTTAAATGGTACAGAACACAGTAAGGAAGAAAATGCAGTAATTGACGGCGAAAAATGGTCATTAACAATCAGTGTTGCTTATGATATAGATCTTCAGGTTGAAATTACAGCCTCTGATGAGGGGGGAAATACTTCTGAAAATTCAGTCGTAAGTTTTATGGCTTGCGTAGATGCAGAAAATCCTGAAGTAACGGAGATTGCTGTAAAAAAGAACGGGCAGCAGACAACATTAAAAGAAAAATCAGAGCTTGCAGCATTAATAGAATCAGAAAGTGCCTCAAAGGACGATCTTCAGAATGAAGAATTTTCAATTATAGCTTCTTTAGTTGATAACAATGGAGTTAAATCTTCCCGTCTTACAATTTTTGATGGGGATAAAGCAATTCTGGAAGATTTGCCTCCTGATAACGAAGGTTCTGATAATTACAATCAGTATAAACCTGTCTGGACTATTAAAGCTTCTGACCTTGAAGCCGTGGATTCATCTTATAAAAAAGGCAGACATTATTTTGTTCCTGCAGTTTCAGTAGAAGATGATGCCGGAAACGGAAAAAATAAGGAATGTGTTACCTATGGAAAATATCTTGCATGGGAATCTTCCACAGATAAGCCAAAAATTTCTTTTCCACTTGCTTCTGGTGAAAACAAAATGAATATCGGTAAGGGGACTAAAATTCCTGTTGTAATTTTTGATGATGACGGAATAAATGAAGTATTATATAGTCTGGTTCCCGCCTCTGAGTATAAAGGGAGTGCAGAAGCCACTTACAGAGAAAACTCGTCTTTGTTTTCAAAAATAGAAAATATTTCAGGTCGCGATTATAATTTTACATTAAATGATGTTTCATCGCTTGGAAATTATTTTCTGACCGTTGTTGTAAAAGATAAAAAACAAATAACAGGGTATACAAGTGTAATTACTTATGAATCGGTTGAAACAAATGTTACGGATAAGAATATCCCGATAATAATTATCAGTTCACCAGAGGAAAATACCAGTGCTTCACTATCAAATAACAAGTTTACTATCTCGGGATTTTGTCTGGATGATGAAAGTGTTGTTCAAAATGGATTAAATACAGTTGCAGTTGCATGGTTACCTGAAGGCGATAGTCAAAAGTCTTCAGCTTTAGGCTTACTTGAAAAATTTGCAAAAGGAAGTGAAAAAGCTGCTGGGTACAGTGAAACAGATTCCTTGACTGGGATAAAGATATGGAAGCCTTATATTACAGAAGCATTATCAAAAGATTCTGAATACACAGATTATTTCAAAGATACATTCAGTGTTGAATTCAATGTTCTTGAAGACTTTATGTCAGGCGGAAATTTGAAAAATGAAAATAAATATTTTGTGATTTACGTTTTGGATAAATCCGGAAATGCAGTTTATAAAACTTTCAGGCTTGGAGCTTACAATACATCACCATCTTTTAAAATTGAATATGCATCTAGTGATACTGGCCCTTATTATCTTTTTGATGATGCAATGATTTCTTATTCTGATGAAAGTGCAAATGCAAAAATTTATTTCAGAATTACACCGTCTGGTTACAATGGAATAGAAATAGATGAAACAACTTTGGACGCAAAAGTAAATCAATCTAATATTACTCTTTCTCCCGTTTCAGGAGAAAATTATTTCAAATTTTCATGTGATGTAACAACCGGACTTAGTTTGCAGTTAGAGTTCCGTGTAAAAGATAAACTTGGAAATGAAGGCAGTCACAGCTGTTTTGTATCATTTACAGATAAATCAGGTCTTCAAAGCATTACTGCCGATGTAAGAAACGGAATAACACTTGCTGGTGGAGAGTCTTTAAAAATCCAGGCAAATTTTTCAGGAACTGTAAATGTAAGTGGAAATCCGTACATTAGACTTGGAAATATAAAAGGTGTATCCGGAGAGCAAAAAGCGGTTTATAAAACCGGAGCGGGAACAGATACTCTGATTTTTGAATACATTGTTCCAAGTGGAGCTTATACTTCATCTGGAGAATATGTATCTACGTCAGAAGGAAATCCTATAACTCTGAATGGAGGGGCTGTTTCAGGAGATATAAATGGAACGTATTCTTCAATCAGTTCCTGTCAAATTTCTATTGATGCTGTTTCGCCAAAAGTTGTAGTAGAAAATTGCAGTCCTTCATTAAATACAAAAATTACAAAAGGTGTTTCTACATCAGTTGTTACAGTAGCTTTTGACGAAAATATTTATTCAGAAAGTGGAACAATCACTGTGCGCCGAACTACGGGTTGGGCAATACCGCCAGTTATTGATGAAAAAACATTCAAAGAAATTTATGCAGCTTTAAGTGATCACGACAGAAAAGTTCTTATTGGAACTTCTACAGGAGAACCAGAACTTTATTCAAATACTGGAACACCAAAAGGTCCGTATAAAAAAATAACGCAGGGAATAAAGTTCAATAGTTCAAATGCAGTTCCTGATACGGATACAAAATATGTACTGGCATTTGATTATGATGGAACTGAACTTGATATTTTTTCAAATAGTGGAAAAGTTCAGGAAATTCGTGAAGTTTTGGAAAATTATGGATATCACAAAAAAGATTTTGACATAGGTGAATGTTTGATTGACGGTAAAAATCTTAAGATTGAAATTCCAAACGACTGGTTTGTAGATGGAAGACAGTTTGAAGTAATTATTCCATCGGGTTGTGTCCGTGACGATGTTGGAAATGTGAATGCTGAAATAAAAAGTGGGGATTATACTTTTTGGACAGATAAAGTTGCGTCTCCTTACATTATAGTTGACCGATATACTCATGGTGCAAATGTTAGTGAACCTGATGTTAATGGAGACTTGACAGAAATAAAAACACATGCAGATGCATTCAATACATCTCCAACAGGATTTGCACGTGCAAGGATTCTTTGTGAAACTCCTGGCGCATCAATTAGTTATGGCGTATTATCTAAAGAATCAAAAACTATTGCAGAAGCAAAACCTTCCTCAATAGGAGATGGAAAAACAGATAACATTAATTTGGATGATGCTTCTAAAAGTGATGTAGAAAATATTACTCAAGATAAAAATTATACAGGGATTTTTACTCTGGGGTCTGCAGGTTATGAAAAATCCGGAAAGTATTATGTAAAGGCTTCAGCATCATTCGCTATCCCAACTTCCACACAGCCAGCATTATCAGAAAGCAGCACCTCATATGAAGGCGCTTATAAAACTGTATTTTTCTGTGAAAATCCAACTTTGGGAAATCTTTCCGAAACTAAACCTTTATTCTGGCAGGGAAGCTGTTCTGCCGGAGAACCTTCTATTTCCGGATTTCCTATGCGTGATGCAAATGCTGATTTGCGTTACAGTCGCGCTTTGTATAAAGTCAGTGATTCAGATGATAATGGTGATTATGTTGGTATAAGTTGGGAAATAGTAAGTTCATTTAGAATGCAGACATTTTACGGGAACTGGTCAAGAATTGAAGATGTAAACTGTTCGTATGGCTGGTTGATTTATAATAACGAAAGAACTTACTGGTAATGAAAAGGAGAGAAAGTGATGAAAAAAAATTTAGAAAAAGTATTGATTTTTTTGTTTTCTGTTTTAATAAGTATTTCTTTTTCTTCCTGCCAGATTGGTCTTGGAAGTGCATTAGACTTAGAGTCTCCGGAAGTAGAAATATTAACACCACTTCCAAGAGAAAGTGTTCCAGGACTTTTTAATATTACAGGAACCGTAAAAGATAATGATTCTGTAGTAAAACTTATTGTTTCATTAGATTCCTGCACTTGGATTTGGAGTAATAATACCTGGACACTAAATGGTAATGAGTGTAAAGACGCAGAAATGATACAAAATGGAAAAGGGTCTTATAATTGGAAAATAAAAAACGCTCAAATTGAATCAGACGGTGAATATACAATCAAAGTAAATGCATATGATTTGCCTCAAAATACATCAGAAAAATCTGTCGCAACTAGAACAGTGGTTTATGACAAAATGGCACCTAAGGTTTCAATAACGTATCCGGCTTTGTATCAGACTGAAGATGCCATAAAAAAAGAACTTGATTCTTATTCCGGTGATACAGGTTATCAGAATTATTCAATTATAGATAAATTTATAAACGGAAAATTTACAGTTACAGGAAATCAGGAAGAAGCGTTTACATTAAAATATCTAAGACTTTATATATATGATGGGGGAGCGGAAGTATGGAAATCACCATTATATGTTTCAAAAGAATCCTATATAGATGATGTTATAGCGGACGGATTTTTTACATCAGCTGAAAAATCAGCTCAATGCTACACAGTAACAAGTGCAATTAGAAGTTTTTCTTTTGATGTTCCAAAACTCATGAATATTACAGGAAAAAAATATCTGAAAGTTGTAACTGTTAGTTCTGATGCGTCGGGAAATATAGAAACCGAAGACCTTGGTTCTGGAAATAAATCTTTTATGACCACAAAAGGATATTTTTGTTACTATCCAGAAGCATGTAATCCGTGGATGGAACTTAATTCTATTTCAGAGATGGAAACTAATGCACCGTCTTGTTATCCGAATACAAAATTACAGGGATATTTTTATGATGACAAAGGTATAGAAGAAATTTCCTGTAAAGTAAAAAATATGGAAACGTCCAAAACATACACACATATTCTTTACCAAAGAAATAAAACGGATCCTGTTAATTATCAGACAAAAAGTTTTTCCGCTCCGGCTGACAGCGGAACGTATGAAGTAAAAATAGAAATTGCGGATGTTGATTTAAATACAGTAACAAAAACCGGATATTTTAAAGTTCAGGATATCAGTTATCCAAATATTTCTGTCAGCTCACCTTTGCAGACTGAAAGTCTTTTTGGGGATTCTAATGGAGATGTAAAATTCAATATTGTTAGTGATGATGATGCGGGTATTGTAAAAATGGCCTGTGTATATTTGAAAGAAGAATCAGATGCTGCATACTATTTAAATGTAAATGATTCCAGATGGAATGCTGTTTCTGAAACTCAGAAAAAATTTACAGATGCGAATGGAAATATTTTGTGGTACCTTGTTCCAAAAGAAATTACCTCAGAGAATACTGAATCTGCCAGAAAATATTACAAGCCAGAAAATGATTTTACAGTAAATCTTTTTTCTACTCTTGGAATTGGAACTGATAACGCTCTTGGAAGTCAGCATTTTATTTTCTTTGTTCAGGATTCAAGTGGTCAGAAACTTTCATATAATTATTCTATACAAGGCGATATCACTCCACCCAAAATTACAATTGACAGTCTTTTTGTAAACGGGATTCAAAAAAATATTTCTGATATTTCGGGAACAACTCAGAATGATATTACAGACGGAGTATCTATAAAACTTTTTGGAACATGGTCAGAAGATTCTGTAAAAGTTTGGAATGATGTATCAAAGTTAAAAGAATTTAAGATTTTTTGGAACAGTCAGGAGCTTTCTAATAAATCTGATGTTTTATTCCAAAAAGTACATACAGGAAATGGAGAAGGTAATTGGTCATGCGAGTTTGTTTATAATTCGGGATATGCTTCTTCTTCAGGTTCTGTAGTTTCTCTTTCTGCTTCTATTAAAGATTTTGCAAATTTAAGTAACGCTTTCAGGACAAGTTTCCTTGTTGACGACCGTCAGCCAGTCCTTCAAAAAATTACTTCAACAAGTCCGAATAATTCTTATGGCATAAACTCGGAAATCGAAATTGTTCTTAAGTTTAATAAAATTATTACGGTTGAAGGGAACCCTTATCTTACTTTAAATACAAATTCAACGGCAGTTTTTGATAATACATCAAATAATAAACAGAATCTTGTTTTTAAGTACAAGGTTGCTTCCGGAGAAAATACGCCGTCATTAAATGTTTTGTCTATTGACGGTGGAGCGGTTTTCAAGGACGCATCATCAACTTTTAGTGTTGCAATTCCATCTGGAAGTAATCTGTCAGATAATAAAAACATCGGTATTGTAACTACAGCTCCAGCTTTAGACAGTGTTTCTTTGACAGGTGAAAATCTGGAACTTGTTTTTAATGCCTCCATAAGTAAAAACACTGGAGAGCTTGTAATTACTCAGACTGATGAAAGTTTCACCAGTGTTCCTCCTGTTTTATCAGTATCAGAATTTAATAAATGGAAATTAAAAGATAATGTTATAAATCTTTCAGATTTTTATGAACTCAGCACAAACGGCTCTGACGAATTCGGAAATCCTGATACTTCAGAAAAGTATGTATTAAAATATTTATATAACGCAAATGATTCAGATCTTCTTGCAAGTTATAAACGTGCTGAACTTCACGTCGTAAAAGTTCCTGTAAAATCAAGTGCAGTAAGTGTCTCTGGTGAAAAACTAAAAATAAAACTAACAGGTTCTTATAAACTTCCTTGTAAGGGAGCACAGTATAAAGTAAGTGTTCCACAAGGTCTTGTAATGAATGTTGTTGGAACTGGAAATACCCCAAATTCAGATTTATTATTTTCTCTGGATGGAATAGAACCTCCTGTAATTCGTATTAATAAGAATCACTGGCAATTAAATGCTGATAAAACTTCCACACAACCATTAACTTCATCAGTTAAGATTGATTGTGAAACTACTGGAGTCCAGATTAAGTACGATTATCAGAAAAAAGATTTTAAGTACGACGCTGAAGAATCTAAACTGAATATGGATAATCTTCCGGAAAAAGGTTCAAATCCACCAGTTCCAATTTCATTAACCCAAACAACATTACCTTTTGATATCGGTGATTCATCTTGGAAACTAGGACAGAAATTTTTTATTGCCGCCGTTGCAGAAAAAGGAACTGAAAAATCTTCTATCTCCTATGAAACAGCTTACCGCTCACTTTTTGTTTTGGATGAAGGGGATGGAACAAATTATGCTGGTGGAGGAGAGAATAGAATTCTTTTAAAAGATTTAGCAAACAATCCTGATGATTCGAGTTCCCTTCGTACTGATGGCGCTGTTCCTGGTATTTGGATTAGGGGAGGAGATTCAGAAACAGGTCCCGTAACAACCGCAGGATTTCCTTTAAATAGAATTAATGAAAACGGAGCCGCATTATTGACGGAAGATTCTACTGATTCTGAACATTTGTTATGGTATTACTTAACATGGGAAATCAATACTACAGCATATATTGAAGTCATGGCAGGTCTTACAGACAGTGAATCTCTGGAAAGGGGACCTGTGGAATGGACCTATGGAATGAATGCTTGGGTGCCATTTAAAAAATGGTATGCGCTTTTTCCGGGGGAATCCAGAATGGTTTCTGTAACTGAATACTCAACTGTAAATGGGGTCGAAAGAGGAAATTTTGGTTTTAAAAAAGAAACGACAGACAGGAACGGGAATATCCATACTTATGCTACTTCTTCAAGCGGTGGAGGAGGTGGTTCTTCAAATCCACAACACGAACCGGATAATTCTCCTCTTTCAGCACAAGATTTAAATTTACCAGGACAGCTTTTGACTAATGTTGTAGATTTAAGTAAAGGAGACGGATGGGTTCAATGGTCTACTCAGTTTCCTACTAACATAAATACTGCAAAACCTATGGTAATAACAATAAAAGTTGATAAAACCTTTACGCAGACAATTGATAATTATTTCATTCAAATCGTTTCCGGTTGGTGGAGTAATTTTATTTCTCTAAATGCATCTGTAACAGGTGCTTCTTTGGAATCAAAAGATGGAAGAACAACAATCATTCCAGATACTTTGGAAAACGGTGTAATTGTAATTCCATTAGATACAGATGCTATTTCAGTCTTGATGAATAGTGGTAATTCATTGCAGATAAATGGCTATGGAGTAAAAATTACTTCTCTAACATTAACTGACCAATAAAAACAATAATTTTTATTACAGGAACAGGACTGATTTTCATAATTCAATTCGTATTATTGTAAATCAGTCCTATTTAAACTATACTTTTCTTATGAGTACTCAGCACAAATCAATTAATGAAGAAGTTTTGAATAATCTTCTGTATCTTTCCCGACTTTCTCCGGAAAGTACAAATCTTGAAACATTAAAAAAACAGGTTGA
>JABUUX010000021.1 GCA_021442965.1 Treponema sp. | reverse complement strand
TTTTGACGCTTGCCTGACTCGAACAGGCGACCCTGTGCTTAGAAGGCACATGCTCTAATCCAGCTGAGCTAAAGCGCCAAAGGTTTTTATAATATATAACAAACAGGCTTTTTTTTCAAGTAACACTGACAAGGAAAATCCTTTATAACGCAATTGAAATACTGAATCCTAATGGTGGAACAATGGCAAACTGAGCGTCTCCTGTTTCTTTCTTATTGTTACCGGCACCCAAGGTATGAAAGAAAGGAACAAGGAACCCTATTGTTGTTCCTAAAGCGGCTCCACAAAGAACATCAGTTGCAAAATGACAGGCAGCTCCTATCCTAAGGCATGCTACTGTTGCAGCAAGTCCGTAACTTCCAATTACTACAGCATACTTCCAGGGATTATCAGGAAAATATTTACAGAATGTATAAGAGGTAAAAGTGGCAGCGGCAAAACTCATTGTGGAATGACCCGAAAGAAAAGAGTTTGCCCAATCATTATCTGTGTAAACATCTTTTTCCGGAAAGCCTTCAAAATACATATAAGGGCGGGGTCTGTTTACAACAAGTTTAATAGATTCTTTAATTCCTTGAGAAAGGAGCATAGTTTCTGCATACATAGCAGCAATTGTAAAGTATTCATTGTAACCGGTTCCTGCAAGACTGGCCGGTAAAAAAAACGAGGAAATAAGCAGCACATCACTTATTGTATCAATTGTATGATTATATCCATGATTCCCTGCAAAAAAACGGTCAAATCCATTAATATCATCAAATCCTGCCATAGGTTTAGTATCTGTATATATTGGATTACGAAGATTCAAACCTTTATCCAAAACAAGTTCAGTTCCATAAATAAGAGTTCCTGAACCAAGTAATATTGAATCAGTAACAGGATTCAGCTTAAAAACTTCTCCACTTCCCCAAAGGCTGAATTTATTACCTTCAGCAAAAACTCCATGAAGCAGAAAAACAGATAAAAACAATACAGCAATTTTTTTCATATAACAATCCTTTATAAAAAATTTAATTTTTTTGCAACAAAACAATCGGTCTTTCTTTTCCTGCTTTCAACGATGGAATTAATGAAACCAAAAGTGAAAGAACCAGTGTTCCGGCAACAATAAGTAAGATTTCAGAAAATGGAATGGATACAGGTATTTCAGTAAGATAATATGCCGGATCCATAAGATGAATGGTTTTTATTTCTGAAACAGGAACACCTTTTAAAAGATTAATAAACTTCCCGAAAAAATTTACCAATTTTTCAGAAAACTGAACTATTTCATTAGCATTTACAGAAAGAAGTAACCCCAGTGGAAGTCCAATTAATACTCCTCCAATTCCACATGACAAACCTGCAAAAAGGAAAGACAATGTTATTCCAAAAGAAGAAGCACCAACACTTTTTAAAATTGCAATTTCTTTTCGCCTTTCCATAACCAGCATAATTATAGCAGAAGAAATATTGACAGAAGCAACAAGTACAATAAGCATCATAATGAATACAAGCATTACTCTAGTGGAAGAAAAATTTTCAAATTCTGAAGCATTCATTTCATTCCAGGTATAAACGTTTGCAATGCCACCCAATTCTTCATCAACAGAATCACGAATTTTCTGAAGCATAGGAGAAAAAGCATCTTCTGTTTCAATCATCACAGAAAAAGAAGCAGAACCTAAAGGTATATTATTATATGCTACATCAATAGGAACAAAAACCCAAAGAGCATCAAGTTCCTGGTATCCGGAACTAATAACAGCCCCTACTTTTAAAACTGTAAGTTTTGGAGTTGTAACACCATTCAAAATTTTTGTTGTGATTAATTTAAATGAATCTCCGGCTTTAATATTTAAATTTTCTGCAAGTTTTTCACCAATTATTGCAGTCTTTTCTCCAGCCTTAAAACTTTCAAAACTCCCGTCAGAAACAGTAAAAAGAGACGAGAATTCTTTGTTTCTTATAAATATATCTCCGGGTACTGCACGAACATTAGCACCTGTTCTTTCTTTTTTTCCACCGGCAAGAGCTGTAAGTGTTACCTGCGGATAGGCCTCTGTAACGCCGTCTATTTCTTTTATTTTTTCTGAAAGCAATGAAAAATTTTCACTTGTCCAAACATAACGATGATTCCTCATTACTAAAGCTTCCAGGTGACTGGATGAAAGGCCAATCAGTCGTTCAGTCATTCCTTCAATCATACCATTTGTAACGGTTAAAACTACAATCAAAGGAATAATTGAAAGACCAATACACAATAATGCTCCTGACATACTGCGACGGGCAGAGGAGCCTTTTTCTGCTTTAGGGAAAATCAAAGATTTTGCAAACATAAGTGATGCTTTGAATTTCATTTTTGAGACTCCAGTCTTCCATCTTTTATGGTGTAGATATTATCACCTTTCTTTGCAAGATTCATATCATGAGTTACAAGAACAAGAGTCTTTTTATATTTATCAACCATCGAAAAAAGCATATCTCCAATAGAAAGTGCATTAGCAGGATCAAGATTTCCAGTCGGTTCATCTGCAAGAATAAGGGAAGGATTATTAATTAAACTTCTGGCTACTGCTACTCGCTGGCGTTCTCCTCCAGAAAGCTGCGAAGGTAAATGATTTTTTCTATCAAAAACTCCAACATCATTTAACAACTGTTCAGCTTTTTCTATGGCAACTTTTTTTGATACTCCTGTCATATACATTGGAAGATAAACATTTTCTAAAGCTGTAAAATCTTTTAGTAGATAATGAAATTGAAAAATCAGCCCCAAAAAAGATGATCTGTATTCACTGACTTCAGCTTCAGATAATTTTGTTACGTTCCATTTTCCAGCCTGTACATTTCCTTTTGTTACAGAATCGATGCCACCTATTATATTCAACAAAGTTGATTTACCGCTTCCTGACTCACCTACTATTACGTTTTTAGTTCCTGCATAAACAGTAAGATTCAGATTTTTTAATACTGTCAGACTTTCTCCATCAGAAACATAAGTTTTTTCAAGATCTGTAATTTGAATAATTTCATTCATTATGAAGAACCTCCGCTACTGTCATTTTTAACACATTACGACTTGCTGCCCATGATGCTATCAAAGGAGAAATAACACCGAATAATGTTATAAATAAAGTTTCACCAAAAAATATTCGTGCAGGTATTCCAGCATAAACTGCATACATAGGATTTTCAGTAATATAAACAAGATTTTCGGGATTTGTTATTTTTGTGATTAAGCAAGAAAAAAAATACATAACTTTAGATGCAAACATAAAAACTGATGAAGAATTAACACTTAGTAAAAGCCCCAAAAGTAATCCCGGGAATGCACCTTTTATGCCTGATAAAAACCCCTGAAGAATAAATATAAATTTTATCTGTCTGTTACCTGCTCCTAATGCAGATAAAGTTGAAATCTCGGCTCTTCGTTCAAATACAAGACGTCTCATTCCGTTATAAATATTAACAGCAACTACTATAAATATTAAAGCTACCAAAAACATAAGCATGTTTTTTTCTATACGAAGAGCTCCAAAAAATGATTTATTATAATCACGCCAGGAAATTATTTTTAACTCAGGAAATTCTTTTTTTAACCTGCTGATTACAAAATGATCATCTGCAGAATTATTAAGTTTTACACCAAGTATTTTTCGAGCTTCAGAGCCAAAATATTTTTCTCCAGCCTGAGTATTTATAAATACATAAGAATTGTTAATTTCAGCATATCCTGTTCTAAAAATTCCTTTTACAACAAAATTTCTGTCAGATGACAAAAGTTGAACATCATTACCACCGGAAAGTGCAAAAAGATTTACAGTTGAATTTACTTTTGCATCAATACTGCGTGCAAGTGATGCTCCAAGAATGATGGAATCAGGTTCTGAAAGATTAAAACTACCTGCAAGTATATCTGCTTCCCGACAAAAACCTTCATCTTTTTCATATACATTTTCATCAATAGCCCTGATTAATGCTACACTTTCTTTTGCCCTGGGAGTAGTAATCAAACTTTGCGCTTCATAAAATCCTGTAATGGATTTAATTCTTTTATTCTGTTCACAATAGGCTCTGATTTTTTCTTCTGTTTTGGAATCGAAATTTGATATACGAATATGATAAGAAGAAACTTCCATAATTGAATCAATAAAACTCATTTGGAATCCATTCATAACACTCATTACTACAATAAGAGTCATAACTCCAAAACAAATTCCAAGAGAAGCTAAAAATGAAGTTACTTTACTTCTGCCTTTTCTATCAACTTTAGAAAATCTGGAGGAAACACTAAAAATCCATTTATTACGCAAAAACCAATCAATCATAATTTACAGTCCGAATTATCTGTCCATTCAAGGAATAAACATCCTGCATTTTCTGTCCATTTTTATAAATACTTGAAACAGTATAACCTGAATCAAAAAACATGTCAGACTTCCATTCATTATTTTTGCTGTAGACAGTTTTCATTCTTAATTTTCCGCCTTCATAATACAAATAATCAGGCGGCATATCATTATCATCGTGATATTTATATTCCTGTTTTTTAATACTTACTGAATAAGGTTTTGAGTAATCTTCGTTTCTATATTCCCAACTTCTGTTAGTTTCTGAAATTATTCTGTCTGAACTGTCATACTTCCAATCAGAAGATGAAATCCTATATTCTTCTTCCAATTCCTTATTATCACTAGATTCACTTTTTGAATAAATACCATAAACATCAGTTCTTAGGGGAAGAGCCTTTTCATTGTAACGGGTAATAATTTTTTTTTCCGGTAAAAAAACAGATTTTTCAAACGGTATGTCATCCACATATTTATAAGTTTCATATCTTAAAACAGAGGCATTCTTTACATCAGGAACAGACCATATTTCTTTTTTAATAAGTTTAAAAGATGAATCGTAATAAGATCTTACAGCTTTATTTCCGGCAGCATCGATAAGCACTGTCTGTCCTTTTTTATCTTCCGGAATAAATAACTCATCACCAAATGAAAACTGCATAAGACGTGAATTTGAATCTACAAGTCTTTTTTCTACAGTTTCATTAATATCTGAACTTAAAGCTTCAAATATGTCTTTTTGTTCTGAATTTTCATTGGATAAAAACGGAGGCTCAAAATCTAATTCAGAAAAGTCTTCTTCCAAAAATTTTCCAAATTGATTTTTATCTTCCGTAGTTGAATTTTCTGTTTCAGTCTCTTCTGTAAAAGGATTATCGTCAAGATTAGAATTTTCTGTTTTACCGGTCAATAAATTTATTGGAGAAGCAATAGTATTTACACTTTCAGAGGATTTTTTATCTTCTAAAGACTTAGATTCTGTTTTATTTTTTTTACAGGAAGCTGCACAAAATAAAATTGAGAAAATCAGTAAAATAAACAAACTTCTATATTTAATAAACATCAGTTCTTTACCAAATCAGAAACATATTTTTCTGCATCAAATATAGAAATATCGTCATAATGTTCACCCGTGCATATAAACGCTACAGGAATATTAAGTTCGCGTCCAATCGTCACCGCCACTCCACCTTTTGCGGTTGAATCATATTTTGTAAGAATAATTGCATCAACATCAACAGCTTCATTAAATACTTCTGCCTGACGGAAAGCATTCTGTCCGGTGGTACAATCCAATACAATTATTTTTTTATAACATCCTTCATCAGCTTTTTGACGGCAAATTCTGTCAATTTTTTGAAGCTCTTTTACAAGATTTTCTTTGTTATGAAGCCGTCCTGCAGTATCTGCAATAACAAGGCCTGGTCCTTTTGAACGAACTGCATCACAAGCATCAAAAACAACTGCGGAAGGATCACTTCCATGCTGATGACTAACAACACGAACTCCAACACGCTCCCCATGATAATTCAGCTGCTCAATTGCCGCTGCTCTAAAGGTATCACTGGAAGCCAGAACAAGATTTTCAACACCGTTTTTCTTAAAATAATTAGCAAGTTTTGCGACACTTGTAGTTTTTCCGGCACCGTTTACTCCCAGAACCATCCAAACATTTACTTTATCAGGAATAATTTCCAGCGAAGTCTGTTTTACATTTGAAATAAGTATTTTTTTCAATTCTTCTGCAATTCTATCCTGATCAGATATTTTTTCTTTTTTGCAAATATTTTCAAGTTCATCAGCTATTTCATAAGACGCTTTTGCACCTATATCACTTTCAACAAGAAGATCAGTCAAATCTTCAAAAAATTCTTCATCAACAGATTTTTTCCCAAAAAGTGATTTTAGTTTTTCTCCAAGTCCCATAAATTTACTGCTCCTCTTTTAAAACTTCTGAACCAATATTTAGTTCTCCACTAATCAATTCATTTTCATTTATTTCATCAGTTTCGTTTTTTTCAGTTTCGTCCTGTACAGAAAAATCGTCCTTTTCTAAATTTTCTTTTTCTGATATAGTATCAAGATTTTTTACAGATTTATCCTGTTTTGCTTTTACAGGAAGAACAGAATCCGCTGCAATAAAATACCGAACAAGTTCATAACCAAAAAACACTCCGGTTCCAATAGTAATTCCTATAGAAATATTTGCAGCATCTTTCCACGCCTTTGTTTCATCATATAAAGTTCTCTGAGCATTCGGATATTGAGTATAAGCTGTAGAATAGTTAGAAAAATTACCAGCAGTAAACATTGTAGCCAGAACACTTACCAGAAAAGCACTGTAAGACACATACATTACTTTACGCCGCAAATCTATGTATTCTCCCCTGTTATATGTTTTTGGTTTTATAGTAAGATTATTTTCCTCTATAATTAATTTTTCAGGAATATAAAAAAAACCGGAACCGCCTTCCGAAGAAATAAACTGCCCGAAAATTTTAGAATCATTAATTTTTATCTCTGCTATATTATTTTCATCGGTAAGAGTTGCTGCAAGTTCACCATTTGCAAAAAGCTGCCCGTTAAGTTGTTTTACAGCCCTAAGATTTACAACAGTTTTTACAGCTTCTTTCATTTCTACTTGAATAATGTATTTCCCGTTTCCATCAAAAAAATAAGAAGTAATGCAGTCTTTATAGCCTGGGGAACTAAGACGAATTGTATGAACGCCAGAATCCACAATAAATTTTTCCGATACAGATTTATAAACATTATCGTCAATTGAAAAAGTAACTTGTTTTTGAGCTTCTTCGGGTTCAACTAAAACCATTATTTCTACAGGAAGCGAAGATGAAATCAGTGGAGCTAAAGAATTTGCTATAGAAGATGAAATATAATCTATATCTGAAATATTTCCTATTTCTGTAACAACTCCACTACTCTTAGCACCAGGATAAACCAGAAGCTCTGCTGTTACAGAAAGAAAGTCTCCAATTATATAAATATCACCTTTTAAAAGAGAATTGATTCCTGAGCCTAAAAGTTCTTTTTGAAAAATATGACTTGATGTCCCTTTTGTTGCTGCACTTTCTGAAGGCTCAAATAAACCTGAACTGCTGTTTGTATACAGAACCACTTTTTCATTTTTCAATTCATCTGAGTCTGTATTGAGAAAGCCCTTAAATAAATTTATAAATTTCTGACCTTCTGAAAGCTCTTTACTGTCAGTATTTTTAGAAACTGACTTTAATCTTTTTTCTTCAGCCTGATTACATTTATTTAAATTCTCATTAATCTTGTTTTTTATTTCCTGTATTTTTTTTTCTTCATCTTTTAATTTTAAAGCCAAAGTTTTTTCAGAATAATTCTGGAGAAATATGCTGTCTCTAGTTTTTACAGCCGCATCAAGTTGAAGAAACAATGAAATTCGTTCATTCTTTAATTTATAACTTTCACGCTCATATTCTTCATCTGCAGAAATTGTTCTTATCGAAGATCCGCTCAAATTTGATAAAATCTGTCGCGGAATCATTTCTGTCAATGCATTTTCTACTGCAGTAATATTTGAAGATTTTAAATTAAATTTTTGTGCTGCAATAGTCCAGGATTTTTCTGTCTCTGCATAAGAAAAAAAACTTAAAAACAATAAAGAGAAAAAAAAGAAAATCTTTGGAAAAAAATTACATTTCTTCATCGTCGCCAGAACCATCCATTGGAAGTCCTTTCCATTTTGCAACTAGATAAGCGTTCATAAATTCATCAAGATCTCCATCCATTACATTCTGAACATTTCCAACAGAAAATTTTGTACGATGATCTTTTACCATTGTGTAAGGACAAAAAACATAAGAACGTATCTGACTTCCAAATGAATTGTCTTTTTTTTCAGAAGCAAACTTTTCATTTTCTTTATCTTTTTCTGCCTTGTAATATTCATACAATTTTGAACGGAGAATACTCATACAAGTCTGGCGGTTCATAATTTGAGATCTTTCACTCTGACAGGCAACAACAATTCCAGTAGGAATATGCGTAAAACGTACTGCAGAGTCAGTCTTATTTACATGCTGACCGCCTTTACCACCTGCACGATAAGTATCAATTCGAAGGTCCGCTGGATTAATGTCCACTTCAATAGAATCATCCAAAACAGGAAATACATAAACAGAAGCAAAAGAAGTATGTCTTCTGGCGTTTGCATCAAAAGGACTTATTCTTACAAGGCGATGAATACCTGATTCACCTTTTAAATAGCCGTATACATAATCACCCGAAATCTGGAATGTAATAGATTTTATTCCACCTTCAGCTTCCAGTTCATCTACAACTTCAAGTTTGTAATTGTGTCTTTCTGCCCACCTTGTATACATTCTGGAAAGCATAAAAGCCCAGTCGCAGGCTTCTGTTCCACCCGCACCCGCATGAATTGTTATAAATGCATCATTCTGATCTACTTCGTCTGAAAGAAGATTCAAGATATTAAGCTTTTCAAATTCAGTCTTTGCTGATTCATACATAGTCTGAACTTCTTTTTCATCTGCTTCATCGCCAGATTCAGAAGCAAGTTCATACATAGCTTCCATATCATCAATATCAGAAAGCAGTTTTCTCCATGGTTCAACACGAGACTTTAATTTTCGAATCTGTGCCATAACTTTTTCAGCTTTGGTATGATCGTCCCAAAAATCAGGAGCTTCTGTAAGTTTATTTTTTTCTTCTATGGATTTGTCAATGGCTTTTGAGTCAAAGACGCCCCCAAACATTCAGGATTTCAGCTTTTAATTCTTCAATTGGTATACGGATTTCTTCTAACATAACATTGTTAATTATAGTTTAAAAATGCACAAAACTCCATAGAGCACAGAAAGAATTGCACGTTAAAGAATTTAAGAGATTAAAGAAAGATATCTATACTAAATTTATTTACAGATAGTTTGAAAAAGCTTATTTACATTTATTCCGGAAATTATCTCATCGTCTTTATAAAGATGCAGCATACCTTCCCGTCCAGACTGAAGATGTTCTGAAGTAATGCCATGCCTGATTGAAATATCAGCTTCCATAAGAGCCGATAAATGATCTGAAACACGAACAAGTCGTCCATCAACAGGATTAAAATCATCAGAATTATACTTTGTATTCAAATCCTCAAAAGAGACTTTTACCATAACACCATTTTTACACAAAACACGATCAGAAAATTCATCACTTGTGTAAAAAATTAATTCATCCTTAAAGAAGGGTTCCATAAGCGGAACCAGTTCTTTATTAACAATTTCATCTTCAATTTTTTTAACTATGAAAGGAAGATCATCTGTAGCTTGTTTTACAGGAGAAATAATATCCCGTGTTACAGCTTCAGGAAGATCATGAAATAAAGCACTGAAAAAATTATTGATAACACGACGGTCGCACATTTTTACATTTATTTCACGACCTAAAAGAAGCGTCATTACAGCAACAAAATAACTGTGTCCCAGTACAGAAGTAGCCGGAACCCTAGGAGTCTGATTCCACCGAGTCTGAAATCTAAGCTGTTCGATTTTTAAAAGAAAATCAAATGCCTTCTGATGTGTAATAAGCATCTGAACGCCTTCCAAATCTAAAGAACTTTGAAGATCAGCCTTAAGTTCAGTTTCAATTTTTGACGTTCTGACTTTTTCATTTACCATTAAAAGCATTTCAAGTTCTCTCATTGTAGAAAACTTGTGTGCCGCCTGATAAATCTTCATAGAAAGCTGCTTTTCTTCCGGAAGTGGAATAGAACCTGCTTTTTGCCCTATATAAATTGTAAAATTAGAAAAAAGTTCGTCATCTTCAAGTATAGTTTTATATTGATTCAAAACCCATTCATTAAGCCGCATAAACTCTGCAGGATATTCTTTTTTTAGCATCTGCTGAACGGGTGCTTTAATGTCACAAAGTGCAATCTTTTTTAAAAGATCAAAAAGAGAAGCGTAAATTATCCATTTCCAGTCTACATATCGTCCTTTATTTTCTTCAAACTTCCCGATTATATATGCAAGAACCATCTTCTCGCCGGCTTTATCCATTTCTACCATATCAAAAGGACGTACCAAATCGTTCCATCTTTGTATAGAAAAACCTTCAAATATTTTCAATGCCAGATTTTTATTCATAATTAATTACTCAAAGATATAAAAAATAATTTAGTTTGAAGAACCGGATTTCTGATCGGCATCCATTTTATCTTTCCAAACAACAGCTTTCTTTTTTACCTCTTCCGCAGCTCCAGACTGCCCAAGGACAATATTTAAGCGATGCAAAGCCAGAAGATATTTAATTCCATTTCTCATATCATCAATTCGTCGTGTTGAAAGTTCATATTTATCACGATAACTGGTTGCACTCTGTTCCAAAAGTTTAATAATAAGCCGTATATAAAGCACAGTCGTTTCATAATCTTTTGCACGGGGATCAAAATAAACCTTAGCAGCTTCTTTTGTATCTATAAGATTTTTTGCAACAGTTGCAAAACGGCCGTCAAGTTCAACAAAAGACCACTTCCACTTACTGTTATCTCCAAACGCATCTCTTACAAGACGAATTGCAAGACCAAGTTTCCTGATCAAAGTATAGCGCTGAACCAAAGTAGAGTTTTTAATATTTTCATGATATGGAGATAAATCTGCATACGGAACATCAATATTGCCGGTTACCACTTCTTCCAAATAAATAATAGCTTTGTAAAGAATTTTTCTGGCATCATTGAGAGCATCATTATTCTTTACTTCCATAAGTTTTAAAGAAAGACTGTTTTTTGCCATATATAAAGTTGCAATGTAAATCATATCTTCGCACAGAGATATCTTTTTATATTCAGAACCAATATCTCCCGGATGAATAGTATTTAAAATAGTCTTTTCTTTTTCCAGTGTTGCAGTAATTTTTTCATCGTAAGGACGAATTGCATCTTTAAACTGTAAACGTGTCTGCTCGGAAATCTTTGCCATTAATTGCCTCCACTGTACTTCATTAGAAGAGATCGGGCATGCTCAATACTCTGCTTTGCATCTGCATCGCCAGAAAGCATTCTGGCAATTTCAGAAACCCTCTCTTCACCTGAAATTTCGTGAACGTTGGAAGATGTTATGCCATCGGATACACCTTTTTCTATCTTTATCTGATTATCGGCATAAACTGC
>JABUUX010000455.1 GCA_021442965.1 Treponema sp. | reverse complement strand
AACATCGCTTTTTCAAGGTTATCTCTAAAAATTGCAATTTTTAGAGATTCCATAAAGTGAAAGATTCCTAGGAACTGAATCCATTCATTTCTTCAAGGCTTAAACTTGGAGGCTCGTAGTTTCCACGCTTAACAAAGCTCTTGTCATAAAAGAAAGTAACATTCTTTGTGTCATTTTTTACTTCATCCAGAACATCGCGAACGTACACTTTTACACCGGCATAAACTGTTCCTTCACATTTAACTTTACCAACAGCCTTAAGCTCACGAAGATGATCCTGAATTTTTTCAATCTGCTTTGCCATATCATTAGTCTGTTCTGCAATCTCTTCTGTGCGCTTTTTTAACTTTATAAGATTTTCTTCTTTTTCTTGAGAAAGTTTACGCCGGATTTTTTTCTGTTGTTCCAAAGTCTGAATATCCAGTTCTATATTCTCCTGTTCTTTAAGAAGATCAGCTGTTTTATCCTGAAGCTCAGTAAGCTGTTTCTTTGCCCTTGGATCAATACCAACTTCAAGAACTGTTTCAGTTCCTCCACCAGGGCTGCCAATGTTTCTGGCACAAATCTCTTCTGTAGCAAAAAGATGACCACCTGTAATTTGTGCCTTTTTTCCACGAAGAATAATATTTTTCATAGCTGTAACTTCAGAGTTCATAATACTGTCAGTTACAATTACATTATTTTCTACCTCTACATGGGCAGCCTGAATAAACTTTGCCCAAAGAGATTTCCCCGCCCTAATAAATCCTTCTTCTTTACCGAATACACCCTGACGGATAGTAACATCTCCATCTGCTTCAATACGACTTTTACCAACAGACCCGTTTATTTCTATATTACCGGAAGCCTTTACATAGAACCCATCTTCTACAGCTCCCTTTACAATAACACTTCCCAGGAATGTAATATTTCCAGTTTTCATGTTTACTGCATCCAAAAGTTTTACAGGCTCAACTGTAACTTTTCCATTTACAAGCATAACTTCGCCATCACAATCGGCAACAATAGTTACACCATCTCTATCTAAATGAACATTTGCACCAAGAGATATCTGAATATCTTTTCCGTTTTTTGCTTCCAAATACCGCCCATAAATAGTTTTTCCGCCTTTCCCTCTTTCTGCAGGAATTTTGGAAGCCAGAGCCTGACCGGTTACAACATTCTGAATCTGATTCAATTCCTTAAAATCGACATTACCCTGATCTGAAACCTTGGCCCGAAGTTTTTTTATATCTGTTTCAAAATTGTATGCAATGTAAGCATCAGCTCCATCCACAGGAAGAACAGCTGTTGCAACTTCATAAGGAACATTGTATACAGGATTATCAACAAACTCTTTGATTTTTTCTTCATTAATTCCGGCAAGGATCCCCTGCTGTTTAAGACAACGCACAATTGTATCAAAGGATGCTTCCTGTCCGCTAAGGTTCGGTTCTGAAACAGTAATAGTTGCAGACATTTCATCTTTTGTTGCATCAACTGTAACCAAAGCATCTCCAGCCATTACATGCTTATATTCACCAACAGGGTAATATTCCCCGTTTGTTCCATTCTTTACATATTTTTGGATAAGGCTTTCATCCATTGCCAGTGTATCTGATCTCTTAACATCATCCAAAACATCACGCAATTCTATTGAAGCACCTTTTCCTACAGGTGGAATAACCTTAAGCATAATCTGAGAACTGAAACGCCTTACATAATACAGTCCGTCTGCATCTTTTATAAGAACTTCTTCTTCCTGATATGAACCGTTAAACAAGTCTTCCGAAGCGAGTTTCTTTTCTTTTTTGATTGTATCGGGATTCTGATAAATCTTCAGCCGCCACGGTTTTTTTGCAAATCCAAGAAAACCATCACTTCCTTTTTCAAGAACTTCATACTGAAGATTTACAATTTTAGTATCAAGCTGAACAGCCGCATCTTCAAGACATTCATCAACAGAGTCCGCATTTACCTCAACATAATGAAGGTCTTTGTCTACAGCGAGACGAATTTTCATTTCTTCGCGAAGATGTTCCAGATCAACCATAATAAATTAAATTATTCCTCTTCTGAGGTTTGTAAGTTTTGCCCTAAGCCTAAGATTTGCTTTTGTATGAAGTTGTGAGATTCTTGATTCACTTACTTCAAGAACTTCACCAATTTCGCGGAAAGTAAGATCTTCGTGATAATACAGAATAATTACCATTTTCTCTTTTTCCGGCAGTTCCTGAATAGCTTCTGCTATAACCTTTTTTATTTCTTCACGTTCTGCAATCTTATCCGGTTCCAAACTTGAAGGTGCCTCAATATTATCACCGATAGACATACTGTCATTATCATCTCCGGAATACCATACATCATTAAGAGAAAGAACACTTGTTCCGCTAACCTTCATTATAGTTCTATGGTATTCCTCTTCGGACATTTTTAAAGAATCAGCAATTTCAGAATCAGTTGCAGAACGTCCTAGTTTTGACTCCAAAGAGACAATAGCATCTTCAATTTCACGAGATTTTTGTCTTACAGAACGTGGAACCCAGTCCAACTGACGAAGTTCATCAAAAATAGCTCCACGAATACGTGTTACAGCATAAGTCTTAAACTTTACGTTTTTTATAGGGTCATACTTACTGATTGCATCAAGAAGCCCGAACTGACCAAAGCCAACAAGATCATCATACTCAACACAGTTAGGCATACCAACAGAAACCTTACCTGCAACATATTTTACCAAAGGCATATACTGCCTGATAAATTTGTCCCTAAGTGCCGGGTTCTGGGTCTTTCGGTACTCCGTCCAAAGCAAATCTTCTTCTTTAGTATCGTTGACTGAATTTTCTTCGTTTTCTGCCATACTCACTCACCATATAATAAACCGATAAATAATCTTTATTCATCAGCCAATATTGAACTAATTGCCTTTGCCATTAAGGAGGCATCTTTTACATCAGGCTCTTCGCCCGATTTGCTTCCGCCAGAAAAAGATCCGGTAGCAAAATCCGATTCATTATTAAAACCGTCACTACTGCCAATTGTTGTAGTCGGAGAATCTTCTATTCCCAAACCGTCCATACTGGGCAGAGTGTCAAGTTTTTCATCAGCCGCAGTAAATACAGGTTCTTCGCCGGACGAAGAAGACTCACTACTTTCGGCATTTTTAAGTTCCGGTTCTTTTCCAGAAACGTTATACAATGTTTCCAGATTTTTTACAGGAACGAATTTATTTTCAACAGAGGCTTCACCGGGAGCACTTCCAGATAAAGATTCTGTATTTTCAACAGAAGCACTTTCAACAGCAAGTTTATTCGCACTTTTCATTTCCTCAACAACACTTGAACCTACAGGTCTTTCTGTTGATGAAGAATTATTTTTTACATCTTCTGCATTAAGCATATGATGATTTCCGGCTGCAACATAATACTGGTTTGTTGTTTCATCCGAAGGAAGATCTTCATCCTTAATTTCGATATCAACAACCTGACCTTTTTTTGTACTTTCGTTTCCAGATGATGAAAAATCTGAAGAATCTTCACCGCCTGTATCCAAAAATTTATCAAACACAAAATTTACACCAAAACCAAGAGCCCCAAAAATGACAGCAAACAATAGTGCAAATAAAAATGTTCTTAGCAAACCAGCCTGACCAATTAATCCGCAAACAAGAGAAAGGAGAAAACCACAAGCAGAAAAGATTATGATAAGAGTAAAACTTTTTTTAATTTTCCCGCCTCCCTTAACTTATAATTATATCCTATTTTAGCGTTTTCTACCAATAAATTTCTTAAGAAAGTTACTGACCCCTTCATTTGTTTCCGGTTCAGTTTTTTCAATTCTTCCAACAATATGCTTCAAACAACTGCTTGGCTTTGAGTTTGGACTGACAACAATAAAAGGTTTCTGGCGGATAACAGAAGCCTGAACAGAATTGTCTTCATAAACACAACCAAGATATTCAACTCTTTGATTAAGGAATTGTGCAGTAATAGTTATAATTCGTTCTGCAATACGTTTTCCTTCATCCTGAGAATGAACTCTGTTTACAATCAGTTTTATATCTATCGGGCGGTCCACAGCTTCAGTCGTAATTACTTTTATCATGCCATAAGCATCTGTGATAGCAGTTGGCTCAGGAGTTGTTACAACAAAAACTTCATCTGCAGATGCAACAAAACGCTGAACATTTTCTGCAATCCCTGCCCCTGTATCTATAATGATAATATCTGCACTGCCAAGCTGAACAAATTGCTTTGCAAAGTCTTCAAGTTCTTCAACAGAAAGATTTGCTATTTTTGAAAAACCATTTGCCCCGGCAATAAACTTAATTCCAAATTCTGTATCCAGAATAATTTCTTTCATTGTTTTTTTGCCGTTAATAACATGCATAAGATTATATTTTGGCACAACATTAAGAAGAACATTTACATTTGCCATACCAAGGTCACCATCAATCAGGATTACTTTCTTTCCAAGGTTAGCATAAGCAATAGCCATATTAACCGAAATATTAGTTTTTCCGACTCCGCCTTTTCCACTTGTTACAGCAATAATTCTTGTATTATTGTTTGCTTTTATTGGGCGTGAACTAGAAGCTCCAGCTGGAGCTCCTGAACCTCTCATGATTTCTCTAAGTTCTTCAGCCTGTTCTTCCATTTCAATTTTCCTCACTGTTTAAAAATTTCTTATTTATATGATTTCTATCTACATTAAAGCCTTCCAGCCGTGTTAAAAAATAAATAACATCGGCACGTGAAATATTTCTGGCAGCATTCTGACCGTCTGTTACATAAGCAATTTTTTTATGCTTTTCGTAAAGCGCACTAATTATATTTCCGTACTGATTTGATTCATCACATTTTGTAACAATAACAGAACCGTAAGAAAATGGTTCATAATTATTCATTATATTTATAATATCGCGGTACTTTGTTTTTGCATCAAAAGCAAGGTATACATCAGGAGAAAGCCCCGGTACATCAAGCATTGCTTTCATACTTCCAATATGAGTACTGTCATTTGGACTGTATCCTGAAGTATCTATATAAATTGAATCACAGTGATTTTTATATTGATTAAATAGATGAGCCACATCTTCCTGACTTTCGGCTTTTAATACTTCCTTAGAAAAAATCTCTCCAAAACGCTCAAGCTGTTCGTATGCTCCAACACGAGTTCCATCTGTAGAAATAAGGCGCACATCACTGGGATGATCTGTATTTTTTGTTCTGATAATCTCCTGTGCAAAAAGCTTTACAAGAGTTGTGGTCTTACCCACTCCTGTAGGTCCTACAAGAATAACCACATGAGGGGGACGAACGTGATGTTCTTCTGCCGGAACAATTGTTTCACCAATCCAATCAACTACAGTGCGTTCTACAAGATTAAAATCATTAAGCTGATCCAAAGAAAAAGTCTGTCGAATTTTATCAGTAATCATCTGAATAAATGAAAAAGAAAACTCATTCTGAGACAACAGTTCTTCTATTTTTGAAATAGATTCGTGTTTTTCTGAATTACCCAGGGCTGCAAGCTTTCTGTTTATAGATTCCTCCATTTGAGAAATTCTATCCTGAACTTCATCCATCTTTGAAACTTGAGCCGAAATAAGCGTAGAAGTCTGTGCAGAAAGAATGGCCTGCTGATTATCTTTCCATTTCTGCTCTTCTTCTTCATCTTTCTGGGACTGAGCCTGACGCCAAAGGAAATTTGCAGGATCTGCAGGTTTATTTCTTTCCCGCACAATAAATTTTACCACAACCTGTTCTTTTTTATGCAATCCTAAAAAACCGTGTGTTGAAGTAATTCTACGGTCACGAATTTCATATCCGTCACCATAAAGCATATATAATTTTTCCTTGCATTTATCGTAAGTATCTGCAGTTACTTCCTGCAAGATTTCATTTTCATACATCATGCAATTTCCTCTCTTACTTTTTCATCTGTAATTTCACCAATTACATCAATTGAAATTTTATTTCTTGCTGCATAAAGCTCTGCTTCAGAAAGAACAACAACACCGGGTGCCTCACGCTCAATAGCACAACGAACAAGTCTTCTGACTGGAGAACCGCAAAGAACAATCGGCATCATATTCATACCCTGGAATTTTGTAAGTGCATTGCTAAACAAATTAACCCACTTTCTTCCGTCAACAGGATCAAAAGTAACAATCGGTCTGGAACCATCACTCGGGTAAACGGCATAATTTGATATCAATTCAGCTAAATCCATTCCTAATACCATTACATGAACCTGATGATTTTTATCTGCATACTGCATGGCAATCTGTAATCCCAAAGCTTCTCTAACTTTTTCAGTTAAATCCCAAGGGTTTTTTGTAATCGGTGCGTAATTTGAAAGTGTCTCTAAAATAGGTACAATATTTCTGATGGAAACACGTTCCTCCAAAAGATTTTTCAGGATTCGTTCTATCTGCCCGTATGTCATACCGGCTGTTTCCATAACTTCTTTAACAACAATAGGATTATCTTTTTCAGCCCTGTCAATGATAGCTTTAACTTCCTGTCTTCCAAGAATATCCGAAGCATTATTTCTGATGATTTCAGTAAGATGAGTTGCAATAATAGTTGGGGGATCTACTACTGCATAACCTGCATCTTCAGCTTCCTGTTTTTTATCTTCACTAATCCAAACAGCATCCATTCCAAAAGTAGGATCTTTTGTCCTTTCTCCCTGAATTTCAGAAACAGCACCGCCCGCATTAATAGCCATGTAGTAACCGACTTTTATTATTGCACGCCCTGCTTCAATTCCGGAAATTTTAAAACAGTATTCATTTGGATCCAACGTCATATTATCTTGAATACGGATTTTTGGAACAAGAAGTCCCATATCCCGGTTTGACTCCTGTCTGATTTTTGTAATACGTTCCAGAAGTTCAGCACCCTTTTCTTTATCAACTAAAGGAATAAGTCCGTATCCCAATTCCAATGAAAGAGCATCAATTGGAGCAATATCTTTTGTATCATCAGGGCTTCCACCAACCTGCTTCTGAGATGCAGCTTTTTCTTTTTCCTGTTTTTCTTTTTCAGCTTTCTTTTCATTTGCCCTAGCCAGACGAAGACCTACAAAAATAAATCCTGCCCCAAAAATAATGAGCATAAACATAAGTCCCCAACGATTCCAACCCAAAACAACACCAAGAACAGCAAGAACTGCACCAAGAATAACGTAAATATATCCGTCACGAGTAAAGTTGTTTTTAATCTGGTCACCAAAGTCTTCATCAGACTTAGTACCGGTAACAAGAAGACCTGTAGCAAATGAAGTCATCATGGAAGGCAGCTGAGATATTAATCCGTCACCAATTGTAAGTTTAGCATACGATTCCAAAGCATCAGAGAAGCTCATACTGTTCATAACCATTCCAACAATAAAGCCTCCCAAAAGATTTACAACTGTAATAAAAATGCCGGCTTTTACATTACCTGAAACAAATTTTGAAGCACCATCCATTGTAGAATAAAAATCAATTTCTTTTCGGATAGCATCTTTTAATCTTCCGGCTTCTTCATCTGAAATAGCACCTGAAGCCAGCCTGTTATCAACATCAAAAAATTTCTGACTCATAGAATCAAGTGAGAATCTGGCTGAAACTTCAGAAATACGGTTTGCACCTTTTGTAACAACAAGCACCTGAACAACAATCAGAATAATAAAAATTACGAATCCTACAACAATACTTCCGTTAGTTACAATATCCGAGAAGGACTGAACCATCCAGCTTTGTCCGTCCATACCTTTTGCCAGAATCAAACGGGTAGAGGAAATATTAATTCCAAGACTGAACATTGTAAGAAAAAGAATTACTCTCGGAAATGAGTCAAAATCTGAAGCACGGGGGATTGAAATAACAGAAAGCAAAACAAGAATAGATGCTGCAAGGTTCAAAATCATCAGAACATCCACAATTACCTGTGGAATCGGAATAATCATGAACACAACAACTAAAACTGCTGCGACACCTGTATAGTTTTGTAGAAGAAGTTTTAAAAAATTTCCCCGATTTTCGTTTGCCATTAAGCCCCCACCCAAAGCAAGCTACTATCAAAAAGAATTTGTTATATAACAATAGTAATAGTTAATTGTATATCGATATTCTTATTTTTTCAATATTTTTGTATAAATAAGAACAATTGTTTTGAAATATTCTTCCGGAACTTCAGTTCCAACGTCTATATTATTATACAAATCACGAGCCAGGGAACGGCTTTCTACCATGGGAACATCATTTTCTTTTGCTAGCCTTTTTATAAGCAAAGCCTGCTCATCCATTCCCTTGGCATTAACAACAGGTGCAGAACCATATACTTCGCTGTTATACTTCAGCGCAACTGCAAAATGTGTAGGATTTGTAATTACAACATCAGACTCTTTAACTGCTTTAGGAATATTCTGGCGTAAAATATCTTTCTGCATCTGTTTGAGTCTGGCTTTCATTTCAGGATCGCCTTCCATTTCTTTAAATTCTTCTTTCTGTTCCTGCTTTGTCATTTTCATACTTTCCATGAATTCGTGTTTCTGAACAAAATAATCTGGAATAGAAATAACGATAAATAAAACCGCAACAATTATCAAAAGTTTTGCGGCTGTAGATGCAATAACACCAATAGCCGAAGTAACACTACCAGTTGCCAATACCTGTACAATTTTCCATACATTCCCGCGAATAAGAATATAAGAAACAAGAACAATCAAAGCAACCTTTCCCAGGGATTTTGCTATATTAAAAAGCCCCTGCAGTGATCCAATAGTTCTTCTAAAATATTCTCCCAATTTTGGAACTATTTTATTAAATTTTGGTTCAATTGGTTTTAAACTGAAAATAAACCCTTTTGTCTGAATAATATTTCCTGCAAAAGCGGCAATAACTCCAACTAAACTAAACGGGAGAATTACCCTTAAAAAGAAATTAACAAAAGCAGAAAACATATTATGTCCGGTAAAACCTTTTTCGTTAATCTTTAGAAAAAAGAACCGCATAATTTCTACACACTGACTAAAAATATATTTTGCAAGAAATACCAGAAGAACTGCTGAAAGTAAAAGAGCAAGACTCCCCGGCAGTTCATGACTTTTTGCAACACGACCTTCTTTACGGGCTTTTTCAATTTTATACTCGGAAGGTTCCTCCGTTCTTCCTTCATCTTCTGCTGCCATACTACTTTACTCCCGTTGCAAAAGATTTAAAAAAAACTTCCAGGTCATTAAACCCTGTTCTAAACGAACTTACAAAAAAATTGCACATGGTTGGAAGCATTGCAGTAAGGAGGAAAAATGCCAGAAGAATCATTATTGGAAACCCCTCTGACAAAAGATTCATTTGAGGGGCTGCTTTTGAAAGAAGTCCTGTTGTAACAGTAATCAGAAGAAGAGTTCCCATAATAGGCAAAGATATAATCAATGCATCAAGAAAAAGATTTGAAAGACCTTTTAATAAAAAAGTGACCACAGCTTCCCGCTGTTCAATAAGAGTAAACACATTAAATGATTCAAGACTTCCCTGTAACCCGGTAATAAAAAGTTTTTGAAACCACTGATTCTGCATAAAAACAAGCATTGCAATAAGATTTAAATACTGCCCCATTAAAGGATTTTCTACCTGACTCAATGCATCATAAGCAGAGGCTGCAGAAAATCCCATTTGAAATGCAAAAAACTGACCTGCTGTACTAAACGCTGCAAAAATAATAGAAACAAAAAAACCTATCAAAATTCCGATCAAAGCTTCACCAAGAATTAAAAGTATAAACTCAATGGAAAACGCCTGATTATCTGAAAGATAAAGTGCATATGCCGAAAAATCCACTTGCGGGAAAAGAAGAAAAGCCATGTATCCCGAAAGTGCAATCTTTGCTTTTCTGGAAACTGTTCGCATAGAGAACAAAGGAAGAGTTAAAAGCATTGCAATACAACGTGCAAAACAAAGAAGAAAATTTGGAGCTGAATCAAGAATCGTATTTAACAAAACTTACAGCTCCCCTTACTTTGCAAAATCGGGAATTCTTGAAAACAGCCGGATTGTATACTCACCCATTGAAGAAAACATCCAGCCTCCTAAAAGTGCAACAAGAATTAGAATTGTAAGCAATTTAGGAAGGAATGTAAGTGTCTGTTCCTGAATAGAAGTGGTAGCCTGAAAAATAGCGACAATCAGACCAACAACAAGAGCCGCCCCCAAAACCGGAGCAATAAGAGTAACTACTTCCTGTATTCCGCCTCTCATTAATGAAGTAATCTGTCCCATATCCATAATCACTACCTACCCGCTAATGTAAAACAGAAAGGAACAACTGATTTGTTAGAAGTCCCCACCCATCAACCAAAACAAACAGTATAAGTTTGAACGGCATAGAAATTTGAACAGGTGGCAGCATCATCATACCCATAGACATAAGAATACTTGCCACTACCATATCTATAATGATAAACGGAATATATAAAAGAATACCAATTTTAAAAGCTGCAGTAAGTTCATGAAGAATATATGCAGGAACCAGAATATATGTTGGAACATCAGCAAGAGTTTCAGGCTGATCCATATTTGCCATAACCATAAAGGTTCCAATATAACTTGGATCTTCAGCCATCTGTGAATACATAAAAATTCTAAGTGGAGCTTCAGCTTCACGGTAAGCCTCTTCAATACCAATCTGCCCGTCACTTAATGGCTTTAATGACCTTTCATACATCTGTGTAAAAGTTGGCCACATTACAAAAAGAGTCATAAAAAGTGCTATTCCGTTTAAAACTGCTGTAGGGGGAACCTGCTGTAAAGAAAGCGCTCTCTTTATAAAATCCAAAACTATAGAAAAACGCAAGAAACAAGTTACCAGAATAAGAATACTTGGAGCAAGCGTAAGTATAGTCAGCAGAAGAAGAAGTCTTACAGAAAAAGCTACTTCCTGACCAGTCTGAGGTTGCGTAATCTGAACAGAAACATTCGGCACTTGCGGCTGTTGCACATTACGACTCATCTCTGTATTACCGCGTGTAGAACCTTGCGGAAAATTATTATTCTGGGCAAAACAAAAACCAAATAGAGAAAACAGGATTGATATCAAAATCATTTTTTTAGAAAACGAATGAACCATCCTTCTACTCTCCTTCCTGATTCTGTTTTAATTTATTTCTCTGCTGTTTAAGAATTTCCGCAGCATCATTTTCAGAAGATGCAAACACATTTTCATTTCTGCCCTGACCTGAATTTTCTGAATTTCGCGGTCCACCAGGCATAAAGATATCAAGCACATCAGCAAAATTTTTTGGTTTCGAAGTATTCTTTTGTTTATCAGAATAAAGGTTCAAGGCATCTACCAGTTCTGCATCATCCAATTCTGAAATTAAATTAATGCCACCATCCGAAACACCAATTACATATGCATGATTTACTAAAGTAACAACTTCAACCGATTTACCTTGTGCTAATGGCAGATAAGCAACACGTCTTAAAAACTGATCATCACTGCGTTTGATTTTTCCACGTTTTTTTATGTAAAAGAGAATAAGATAAGCCAGAGCTACAATTACTATAAGAATAATAATGACCTTTATAAACTGACCGATTCCAGTTTTATTTTTACTCTGGGGAATCAAAGTATTCTGTTCTTCTATCCTTGAATTATTTGGTATTGAGATTTGAGATTCATCAAGATTTGAAAAACTTACTGTATCGGAAGCAGCACC
>JABUUX010000007.1 GCA_021442965.1 Treponema sp. | reverse complement strand
GTTAATTTTTATTTATAACTATATCTTTTCATATAGTTTTTTCCTATATATAATCAAGCTATGACATTACAACAATTAAAATATATAATCGGCGTCTCAGAAACTGGTTCGTTAAATAAAGCTTCAGAAGTCTTATATATATCCCAACCTTCACTAACTGCAGCCATAAAAGATGTAGAAAGTGAATTTAATATGAAAATTTTTAACCGTACAAGCCGCGGTATTACACTCACAACAGAAGGTAAAGACTTTATTCAATATGCCAGACAGATTTATACTCAATATGACAATCTTATAGAAAAATTTGGTACTGGAGCCAAACGGAAAAAGAAGTTTGCCATTTCCTGCCAGCACTACTCTTTTGCCGTAAAATCTTTTGTAGAAATGGTAAAAAAACTTGGAACCGATGAGTATGAATTTGCCATTAATGAAACACGAACTTTAACTGTAATTGATGACGTTGCAACTGGTCGAAGTGAAATAGGGATTCTTTATCTAAGCGATTACAACAGAAAATCCATGGTAAAAATTCTTAATTCAAATGATCTTCTTTTTGAAAAACTTATTACCTGCGATGCTTATGTTTATCTTTGGAAAAATCATCCTTTGGCTAAAAATAAATCCATAACTTTTGAAGAATTAAAAGATTATCCTTGCCTTACTTTTGATCAAAATGCAATGTCCTCATTTTATTTTTCCGAAGAAATTCTTACAGAAAATGAATATCCCAAGATTATAAAAACAACTGACCGAGCTACAAACCTGAATCTTATGGTTGGACTGAATGCTTATACATTATGCTCCGGGATAATTTGTAACGAATTGAACGGAGATGAATGTGTTGCCGTTCCTTATGAAGCAGACAAAGATAATCCAAACTGCAAAATGGAAATCGGGTACATAACTAAAAAAAATTCAGTTCTTTCAAAAACCGGTGAAGAGTATCTGAAAGAACTGAAAAAATATTTGAATGTAAAATAAAACCTAACTTACAAGAATTGCACCATCTTTGACAGATAGTACCATCGTGCTTCCATCAACGATATTTCCAGAAAGTAAAGTTCTGGCCATAGTATTTTCAACATAAGTCTGAACAGCTCTTTTTACAGGGCGTGCTCCCATCAAAGGCTCGTAACCTTTTTCGCAAAGGAAATCCAAAACTTCATCATCATACTGGACAGAAATTCTTCGATCTTGCAAACGACGGCAAACACGATCCAACTGCTGGCGCACAATTTTTCTGATATTTTCTTTATCAAGTCTGTTAAACATTACAATTTCATCTATTCTGTTTAAGAACTCAGGTCTGAAATGTTTAAATAACAGCTCACTAATTTGAGGCTTAATAGTCTTAAGTTCATCTGAAGTTTCTGCACCCAAAATCAAATCACTTCCAAGATTACTTGTCATAATTATAATTGTGTTTTTAAAATCTACAACACGCCCCTGTCCATCGGTAAGCCTGCCGTCATCCAGAACCTGAAGCAGCACATTAAAAACATCTGAATGGGCTTTTTCAACTTCATCAAAAAGAATTACTGAATAAGGTCTTCTTCTTACAGCTTCTGTTAACTGCCCCCCTTCATCATAACCAACATATCCAGGAGGAGCCCCAATAAGACGAGATACACTAATTTTTTCCATGTACTCACTCATATCAATGCGTGTTAACGCCTTTTCATCATTAAACAAAAAGTCAGCAAGTGTTTTTGCAAGCTCAGTTTTTCCAACACCTGTAGGACCAATAAACAGAAAACTTCCAAGTGGTCTTGAAGGATCTGAAAGACCGGAACGATTTCTTCGGATTGCATCACTTACAACCTGCACTGCCTCAGTCTGACCTACAACCCTTTTATGAAGAACATTTTCAAGTTCCAGATATTTTTGCTTTTCACCACTCATCATTTTGGTTACCGGAATTCCAGTCCAAGAACTGACAACTTTTGCAATATCTTCTTCAGTAACACTTTGTCGTAAAAGAGACTCTCTTCCATCACCTTTCTTATTTTGTTCTTGTTGAACAGCAACTTCCAGCTCTTTTTGCAGACTGGGAATTAATGAATATTTTAATTCAGCAGCTTTTTCAAGATTGCCTTCACGTGTAAATTTTTCTTCATTGAAACGGGCCTGTTCCAGTTCACTTTTTAAATCCCGACTTTTTGTTATGGAATTCTTTTCATTCTGCCACTGAAGTCTCATTGCATTTTTTTCTGTTGTGATTTCTGAAAGTTCTTTTTCCAGTTTCAAAAGCCTTTCTTTAGAAGCAGTATCTTCCTCTTTTGATAAACTCTGTTTTTCTATCTGAAGCTGAAGTATTTTTCTTTCCAAACGATCCAATTCTACAGGCTGGCTTTCTATTTCCATCTTAAGTCTGGAAGCAGCTTCATCAACCAAATCAATAGCTTTATCTGGAAGAAAACGATTTGTAATATAACGATTACTCAAAGTTGCCGCTGTAACCAAAGCTTCATCTTCAATTCTAACTCCATGATGAATTTCATATTTATCTCTAAGCCCGCGCAGGATAGCAATTGTATCTTCCACTGTTGGTTCAGCACAATACACCTGCTGAAACCGTCTTTCTAATGCAGCATCTTTTTCTATATATTTTCTGTACTCATTAAGAGTTGTTGCCCCTATAGCTCTTAATTCTCCACGGGCTAAAGCAGGTTTCAAAAGGTTAGAAGCATCCATGCTGCCTTCCGCAGAACCAGCACCTACAAGAGTATGAAGTTCATCAATAAAAAGTATTATCTGACCTTCACTTTTTGTTACTTCTTTAATCAAAGCTTTAAGTCTTTCTTCAAATTCACCACGAAATTTTGCTCCGGCAACAAGGCTTCCTAAATCAAGAGAAAGCAGTCGTTTATCTTTTAAACTTTCAGGAACATCTCCACTGGCAATTCGTCTTGCAAGTCCTTCAACAACAGCCGTTTTTCCAACTCCAGGCTCACCAATAATAACAGGATTATTTTTTGTACGGCGGCAAAGAACCTGCATTACCCTTCTAATTTCTTCATCTCGCCCAATAACAGGATCAATTTTATCCTGTCTTGCCATAGCAGTTAAATCTTTTGTGTATTTTTCTAAAGAGCGTACCTTACTTTCAGGATCATTAGAATCAACCGTCTGGTTACCTCGAACAGCTTTAAGAGCTTTTAATATTGCATCGCGGGTAATTCCATTTCTTTTTAGAACATCACCAGTTTTACTGTCACTTTCAGATACAGCCAAAAGAATGTGCTCTGTTGAAAGATATAAATCTTTCAAAAAACCCATTTCTTTTTCAGCTTTAGAAAGAATTTTTTGCAGTTCCATACTTAACGAAACATTAACAGCTCCAGTAACTTTTGGAACGCTTTCAAGAATTGATGAGAGTTCTGAAATAATTTTTTGAGGATTTATACCAATATTTTCTACAATAGGAGAAACAAGCCCTTCTTCCTGATTTAAAAGAGCCAGCATAAGATGTTCTGTTCTAATTTCAGGACAATCATTCTGCATTGCAAGAGAAGAAGCCTCTTGAAGAGCTTCCTGTGTTTTAATTGTAAACTTATCGTAATTCATATTATTAACATACTAATAATTTTAAGAATTCGGCAAGATTTTTTTTACTTTACCAATGTCCATACCATTACCATTTTTCCAGGTTTTGCAGTATGTCCACCTTCCCCAATTTTTTTTGACTTAATATCTTTTATATCATTATCACTAAAAATAAAATCCATTGCATCAACACTATTCCCCTGACGCCACCCCGTTTCATCAAGATAAACTCTTATACTTTTCCCATTCCCCAAAGAAGACGTACACAGACACATAAGCATCTTATCTTTTCTGAAACCCAGTGCTATTTCACCTGTCATTTTATAAGGAGTTCCAAAGACACATATTTTTTCTGCAGTATCTTTTTCAAACATCATATTGATTAATTTCTGTGTACTGTCAGTTTTGTCTCCAAGAAGATAAAATCGTGGAAAATTCCCAGCCTCTACTGAGTTTATATAAAATGATTTAAAAGTTCTCTGTGTTTCTTCAGAAAGTGTAAATGATGTATTCACAGTCATTATATCCATTTGAGAAAGAGGATTCAGTTTTGAACACAAAACTTTGATTGAATTATGAAAATTACTTCCCGGTAAAATAAAAATTGCATCATAGTATTCCGATAAACTTTTATCAAATCTGTACCATTCTTTATGCATTTCCATTTTTTTTGAAGTAAAAAAATCTTTCTGATTGTAAATCGTATCAGCATATTTATTTGACTTAGTATTAGTTCCTAAGAATACAACCAAAATTTTACTATATCCATTCAAATCTTCATTTTGATACAGCCTGTTTACAGGTTCAAAAATTTTGGAGTCTAAATCCGAAGAAGAAAATTTCTGATAAAAATCAGCATCTTTTAAAACATCACCAAAAAGACTTTCTGCATTGTTGATGTATGAAAAGATTTTATTTGTGTAAGCATCTATTCCAATATTTACCGGTATATTTTTTAAAAATGCATCTGGGTTAGCTGTAATTTCAGGAAGACGTTTCATTAAGTTTTCTACAATTTCTTTTGTCTTCTGAAGGGATTCTTTATATTCGGCCAGTTCTCCCAGGTAATAAGAAAAGTCTTCCATAGCAAAATTTACAGCATCAAGAATTGACTGCAAATTTCGGGTTTTATACTGACCAAAAAACAAAAAAGATGCATAACGAGCCGCTGCCAGATGACTGCCTTTCTTATAAAGTTTTTCACTGATTTCTGCAGCCTTGAATTTATTTTCTGAGCAACCGATACCGTTAGAATACATCCAGATAAGTTCATCCCATAAAATCATATCTGAACTTTTTTTTGTTGCCTCTTCAATGACCTTAAATGCTTTTTCATTTTCATTTCTGGAAAGATAATCTCTTGAAAGAGTGAGTGCCACTTCATAATTTCCAAGGATCCATGCTCTTTCGCAGTAAAAAAAAGCTTTTTCTTCATCTGCATCAACATAGTTTCCGTTTCTATAGCAATCAGAAAGATCTCCGGCACAATTTTTATTTCCGGCATCTGCACCTTCTTTTAGCCAGTGAATCATTTCATCATAATTCCCAACCTTTGCAGAAACTTTGGCAAGATTATAATAGTTATTATGAAGAACGGGATTAACCTCCACACTTTTTTGATACCATTTTTTTGCTTCCGAAAGAGACTGCGTTGTTCCAATTCCATGTTCATAACAAACACCAAGAAGACTCATTCCATCTGCAGAACCTTGAAGAGCGCTTCGTCTGTAATAATAAAATGACTTGTCAAAATCATTTGGAATATAATTTTTTGAACCGTAAAGAGAGCCTAGAAAATAATTTGCATCCGGCGTATCACTCAAATTTATAACAGGAAAAAAATAGCGAATGTCAGAACATATTTCGTCATCATTCGATGATGCACCTTTTTCATACCAAATATTTTTTATTTCATCATTTTCTTTAGAGATTAATTCAAAAATTCTTTCAGCTTCTTCCTTCTTAGGAAGTCTTAATGCCAGTAATTCCGGATCTTTATTCACCCGGCTTCCGTCATTTTGAAGTTCATAAAACTGTCCGAATGTAGGATTCAGTGTGTTTAAATTACATAATAATCTTGCCTGAGATAAATCTGTTTCTGAAGTGTACTCCAAATTTCCTTGCGAATCTTTTTTTACCACAACATATAGATTATCGTCTTCAGAAACCGGAACTACTAAAATACCGTCTTTATATTTTTTATGAAGCCTTTTTGCTGAAGTCAAAAAATCTTTTTTAGCTTTTCTTTTAGAATAAGAATATTTACTATAAACTTCTTCTGTTACAAGATCATATTTAAAAAGCCCCTGTCCTTTCATATCAGTAAACAACAGATTTCCGCTTCCGTTAAAAGATTTTTTGATTGTTATTATTCCATCTTCATCTGGCTTGTAAATCATATTTTCAAGTTTAACCGGCTCAAAATATTTAAAACGGAATGTATATTCTTTCTTAGACAATAATTTTCCACTAAGAGGCATTTCTAAAATTTTAAAACCATTATCATCTGCAAAAGAAAATTTTGAATAAACAGTAAAGCTATTTGACTCAGGATGAGTCAAAAAATAATGAAAAATTTCTCTAGGATTAATTCCGCATTTTACTAAAATAGGATTTACAAAAGGCAGCATCCAAAACTCATCTTCATAAATTATTGTATCAAGAAGTTCATATTCTGTGTTTGCAGGAAGATGAGAAAAAATAAAAACGGCAGGATGTGTATCAAACCATTCATCATCAAAAGACCGGTGAAACGTATTACCGTTTACATACCCCGCCCCCCATGTTGAATCCACAAGGATTTCTCTATCCGCCAAAGAAACTATATTCCAGGCATGTCCGCTAGTTCCATTATATTTACGTCCCTTTGAGGAAAAATAATCTTTGGCATTTCCTGTAACAGTCCATGCATCCAAACCTACATGAGTGGCCATAATTGTAAACAAATCTGCATACCCCTGACACACAGATTTTTTATTTTTAAATGCACCTTCAGCTGAATAAACAGAATAAGTTGTATCATAACTGATATAAAATGAAAGCCAGTCAAAAACCGCTCGGGCTTTTTCTAAATCACTTTCAGCAAAAGCGGTAATTTTTTCTGCAACTTCCTGAGGAGTTTTTCCGCACTTACTGCCGCACTCACGAACATAAGAATCAATTTTTGAATAATCGGGTCTTACACCTTTTTCCCAAACATCAGGAGTATATGCAAACCCAGCCTGTAAAATGCAAATCAGTAATAAGAAAGATAATATATATATCTTAGATTTTTTTCTTATCATTTTACAGGAGCAACACTGTCTCTTAAAACAATACTTCCGCTAATTAGATGACGACCTCTTATATACGGCTGGTCAGTAATTTTATTAATTATCAGTTCTGCAGCAACCGAAGTTGTATCTTCCACTCTAATAGATACAGTTGTAAGAGGAACCGGACAAGTATTCTGTGCTATATAATTATCAAAACCTGTAACTGAAACATCTTCCGGCACTCTGTATCCTTTTTCTATAAGAGTCTGTTCTACAAGAGCAGCTGTTTCATCACAGTTACAAATAAATGCAGTCGGCATATCTTTTAATGGCAGTTCAATAGGGACTGCATGACCTTCACTGTCACGGTCGCTTATAATTTCGTCTTTAACAACTTCAATTCCATTTTCCATCAGAGCTTTTGCAAATCCCATATAACGGTCTCTAATTGAAGTAGTGGAATCAAAATTTCCAACAAAACGAAGTTTCTTATGTCCCTGAGAAATAACATAACTTGTAAGCATATAGGAACAGTAAAAATTATCATCTGCAACGCAATCCAGATTTACCTTATTTGTGTAAAAATCCAAAAGAATAAAATCATCATAATGAGCACTTAAATAATCCAGATATTCATTACTTACCTGCCCCAAAATAATCAGTCCATCAACCTTTCCATCCTGTAAGATATGAGGAAGTATTCCATTTTTTTCATCTTCTGGACTTAAAAGTTCCATAATAGAATAATAACTTCTCTGTAAAAGTTCGGTTGAAAGATTATTAAATAAATACCAGTAGAAAGATGAACTTGGTGCAAAAAATCTGGACGGAATTAAAATCCCAATATTGCCTGTAATTTTAGCCCCGCTGTCTGAATTACGCTTTGTGCGGTATCCCATTTCTTCGGCCAGTGCTTTAATTTTTTTTCTTAAATCATCTCCAACACCATCTTTATTTGCCAATGCTTTGGAAACAGTAACTGTACTGATATTTAACTTATCTGCAATGTCAGAAAGCCTTACTTTCACTCTTTTTTCCATATTGCTTAATTATAATGCAATTTAAGTAAAAAACAAGAAATAATTTAAGTAAAAAACTAAGAATAAGAAAAATGTCTGATAAGTTTTTTATAAACAAGGAACGATTGAATATAATCTTTGACATTACATAAGAAAAACTTAAATTTAACCTTTTTTGTGGTATACTTATAATATGTTAGAAAAAGGTGAGATTTACAAAGATTTTTATGTTATTGATGTTACTGATGTAGTTGATTACAAATGCAAAGGTATTTATTTAAGACACCGTACAACCGGTTTGGAAGTTTTCCATCTTTTGAACGAAGATCCGGAAAATCTATTTTCTTTCTGTTTCAGAACTCCAGTTTCTAATTCAAAAGGAGCACCTCATATTCTGGAACATTCTGTTCTTTGCGGATCAGAAAAATACCCTCTTAAAGAACCTTTCATCACAGCTGCAAGTAAGAGTGTCACAACATTTTTTAATGCCATGACCTATCCGGACAAAACCTGCTATCCGGCCGCAAGCCAAATAGAAAAACAATACTTCTATCTTTTGGACTGTTATGCCGATGCTGTTTTCTTTCCAACTCTTTCAAAAAATACCTTTATGCAGGAAGCTCACAGGTTTGAACTGTCAGACACAGAAAATGAAAAAGACAAACTTTCTATTCAGGGAGTTGTTTACAATGAAATGAAAGGTTCTTTTTCAAATTTTTACACCTCAGTATACAGCCAGATTACAAAAACAATGTTCCCGAATACAACTTATGAATACGTATCGGGAGGAGATCCTTTAGAAATTCCTTCCTTCACTTATGAAGAATTCCTTGCTTTCCATAAAACCTATTATTCGCCAGATAACTGTCTTTTTTATATGTGCGGAAACATTCCAACAGAAAAACAGCTGGATTATTTATCAGAAAATTTTATTTTACGGCTGGAAAAAAAATATAACTTTAAAGGAGAACACCCAAATTACAAATCCTCACTTACAGTAATCAGACCGGAAATTAGAGAACTTACAAAAATCACACCGGACTACAAACGAACAGGCAATTTTCATTTTTATGGTCCAAAATCCGGACCTGACGGCTGCTTTACCGGAATGTGTTTGTATTCAGGTAATCCTGATATGGAAAAAATCTTTCTTATGGAAGTGCTTTTTGGCTCAGATTCAGCACCACTTTCAAAAGCCATAAAAGAATCCGGACTTGCTGAAGATACTTACTGCGGTGAATTTTCAGAAGAACGGCAGGGATTTTTCTGTCTGGGGGCTATAGGTGTAAAACCAAAGAATACAGATAAATTGCAAAAACTGATTCAAAAAGCTCTGAAAGACATTTACAAAAAAGGGCTTACACAGGATGAAATTGATGCTAGTGTAATGGCCATAGATTTTTTACTAAGAGAAGAAAACCGTCACGGCGGTCCTAAAGCTCTGGAACTGATGAATAAAGTTTTGGACGGATGGAATTACGGACTGCACCCTACAAACCAGCTTTCACCTATTCAAGCATTTGCAAAAGTAAAAGAAGAACTCAAATCAAATCCGAAATATTTTAAATCTCTTATGGAAAAATATTTCATAAATGATAACGGAAAAATCTTCATTACTGTTGAACCTTCTGAAGCTTTCCTAACAGAAAGAAATACAAAAGAAACTGAAATCTTAATCAATGCCGAAAAAGTTTTAGATAAAGAAAAACTTAAAGTAGAACTAGATTCACTCCATAAATTTCAGGAAACTCCTGATTCAGAAGAAGCATTAAAATGTCTGAAGCGACTTGAAACATCTGAGCTTCCAGTGGACTTTAATTTTCAGAAACCTGAAATTAATACCGTAAATGAGCTTACATTCTTGAAATCAGTACAGCCTACAAACGGTATAATATATTTTTCAGTATATTTCCCGGCAGACAGTTTACCTGCAGATTCATATCTTGATATTCCTTTATTTTGCGATACACTTTTGGATTTAGGCTGGAAAGGAAAAAAATGGGATAAATGTATTTTGGAAGCCAATAAAATTGCAGGAGATGTCAGCACAGATTTACTTTGTGGCACAACACGTCACAATTATATGGCTGATGAATTTATAAAAAAATACGAAGATAAAAATTTCATTGGACGTGAATGGGTTTACTTTACAATGAAAATTCTTGATGAAAAACTGGAAGAAGGAATCAATCTTCTTTCAGACATACTTACAGGAATTGATTTTAAAGACAAATCCCGTATGAAAACACTTATCCGAGAATGTAACAATGAAAGAAAATCTTCTTTGGTTGCTGGAGGAATGGGATTCTGTACCAAACGTGCAAAATTAAACGAAAGCCGGGAATCATTAATTCAGGAAATATTTTATGGAATCACACAACTTAAATACGGAATTGAATACAAAGAAAAAGATGCTCCTCAGATATTAAAAAAATTCGAATCTATGTATAAACGTATAAAGGATTCTGGAAGTCTTATACGAATTATTGCTGATAAAGACTCTATGGAACATGCAGAAAAATTGATTCCAGGCTTTATTTCAAAATCAGATCTTAAAACTTTAAAACCTTCTAAAAGACCCGATTATACAGAATTAAAAAAATTGATTCTTAGTCAGGATTCAAACAATATTGATGTAATTCCGGTCGATATTCAGGTAGGATATGCAGCTAAAGCCTTTGAAAACTCAGCCTCCATAACCTCTGAATATGCTGCAGAAAGTACACTTTGCGAATGGATAAACACTCATCCTTTCTGGGAAAAACTCCGTACCGTACACGGCTGTTACGGTGCTTATATGTATTGCGATTCCGGAGACAAAACTGGTGTAATGACCACCTATCGTGACCCTTCTCCAAAAGATTCCTTCCCGATTTTTGAAGAAGCCCTAAAAGAAACTTCAGAACACGACTTTTCAAAAGACGAAACAGACTCTTCAATCATTACTGTATATTCCTCCTTTGCAACACCTCGCACACCTCAGAATCACGGAAATATTATGTGCAATAAACTTATGTATGCACAAACTAAAGAGCAGGTAGATAAAGCACTGGAACTGGTACTAAAACTAAAACCAGAAGATTTAAAAAATGCAGCTAAAAGATTATACGAAGGTTCAATTTCTGAAAAAATGAAAAATGTAGGAGCTATAATGTGCAGTAAAAATACAGAAATTTGTGGAAATATTATAAAAATGCCACTATAATAATTTTTAACACAACAAAGGGAGTGTTTCTTATGGATAAAAAAACAAAAGAATGTATAAAAATGCTTCGAGAATTGGTTTCCGATATTCAGGGTGCTCCATTCCCTGGAGATGAACTGAAATCAGAGCTCTACTCTATTTGGTATGAACATGCTCAGCGTGCAGCTGTTGCCTGCTTTGAGTTCCTTGACGAAAACTTCCCTAAGGAACAAAATGAATTGAACAAATCTATCGATAAACTTTTCGATTAATGAAGTCTCTAAAAATTCCAATTTTAGAAACAACCTTGAAAATGCGATGTTTTTCGCCTTGTAATTTCCAGCCGAAAAACTCGAATGTCATCTCATATATATATTTTTAGAGATGCCCTTAATCATTCATTAGTTAAACACTTCGCAATAACGGAGTGTTTTTTTTATATCAAAAAATATGTTTGACTCTCTGATTTGCTCACTACGTTTCAAATCCTGAGAGGAAGGTGCTGGCACCTTCGTGATATATGGAAGACCGTTAAAAAAAATGCGAAACACAAGGCATTTTTTAGGTCATCCACTTTAAAACAAAAAAGGCTTTCACCAAAGTGAAAGCCCTTGTCTTGATGACAGGATTTGGGGTTCTGGTCGCAACTTCCTGTTGCTCTGATCTGCACCCCTAAAAAGTTACACATTAAAAAACGACTGGTGCAAAAAAGGTGAC
>JABUUX010000269.1 GCA_021442965.1 Treponema sp. | reverse complement strand
TGCTGCTTTTCTTTTGCGGCTTTGTATTCAGCGTTTTCTTTTAAGTCTCCCTTTTCACGTGCTTCTGCAACTTCTTTTGCATTTGCAGGGATAAGGTTGTTCTGGATATTGTCTATCTGTTCTTTCTTTTCGTCCAGTTTGGCTTTTGTAACAATCATACCCTTAACGGTCTGTGTTGCTTTTTCTTCAGAAACCTGGAATTTGAATTCAGGGTATTTTTCAAGGATTTTTGAACGCATTTGAGCTTTGATGTTTCCATCCAAATCACTAATGTCATCTACCAGGGTATACATTTTCTTAACAGTATTTTCGTCTTTTGAGAAAATGTAATTGTAAATGGATTCTTTTTCGAAAAGAAGAATCTGTGCATTTTTCTGAATTTTTTTGTTTTCAGTACTGTTTACATGGCTGTTAATTTCTCGGAAACACAGTTCCATGATATTGATAAGTGTAATGAGCTGTTTTTCATAGGTAACTCCAGCTTCCTGGAACCATGTTTTTTCCTGACATTCTTTGAAGAAGAAAAGAACCGTTTCACGATAGTCACGGAAGTTTTCAAAGGCTGTGCGTACAAGTTTCTGTACTTCTGCAGTGTGACCATCTTGAACCAGAGTTTCAAGCATTTTTCCATCCAATACAGTAGGGAAGAGATAAATGAACTGCTCAGCCCAGTTAGGAAGAAGCCTTACCTGAGAAATAAAATCTTCTTTTAGGGATGTGTTTTTTGTATCTTTAAGACTCATGTACATTTCACGAGGATTTTCAATTCTATTGTAGATGGAAGCAAAAGTATCTGAAATGTGGAAATCAAGGGTACTGTCTTTTGCGGCTAAGTGTTTAACAATGAGGAAGGAAGCTACAACCTGTTCTGTTACGCGGGAAATATTTTTAAGGTTTCCTGTGAAGTAAGAATACATTTCAGAAAAAATTTCACTTGAAACATCAGCAAATGATGAGTTGTAGAATTTCATAAGAATGTCTACTCGAGAGAAGAATTGTTTCTGAGCCTTAAATTCGTTTGAAATCTTTTCTTCCGGTGAAACTTCATTCTGTCGAACCATATAGCAGTTTATATCGTTCTGGTTTACTGCAAATGAAGCGTCAGATTCCAGAATCTTTTTTGCAGCTGAATTCCAAGAAGTCCATTCACTTGCAGAAAGAATGCCAGGTACAAGTTCTGCTTTGATGCGCTTCATATCGCAACTGTTATCAAAACTTTGGATGATGGTTTTAAGAGCCCAGGCTTTATCTTCTTTGATTTTTTCTTTAAGTTCTTCCGGTTTTGTATTTGCTTTAAGAACCCAGATATGATCCTGAGAAAGTGGTTTAAGGGCTGTAACTGCCATTTTTAGAGACATTTCATGAACACCGTTCTTTTTACCAAAGTATACTTTAAGAGTGTCATTTTTAAGGCTGAGAATTTTTCCAACTTTCCAGTCTCTGTGGAATACATAGTGGTCTTTATCAAAAGCTATGTGTTTTTCAAAGTCATTGATGGCTTCAAAAACATTTCTGAAAGATGACGTAAGATTAGAGTTTTTGATGTAGTCTTCAAGGCGGCTGTGGCTTGCGTATTTACCCTTGTAACATTCAACAAGTTCTTTTCGGGCAAATCCGTCATGGGCATCAACCGACAGGTTCTGTTTAAGAATTTCAATAGCAGTATCCCATTTCTGGTTATCTTTATACCATCCGTAGAGTTCCTGCATAAGAGGAGTTGTTCTTTCTTCATTCATAGATTTTGCAATCTTTCGGCGAACGAGCTGGAAGAAATCATATTCCTCTGGAATTTTTTCTACAAGTTTTGCCCAAAGCTCTTTGATGGCTGTAAGGTTTTTTGCATTTACATAGCGGAGAAGGGCTTTTTTGTAGTAATCGATGGCGTTATCTTCATCCCCTAATTCTTCGCAGTGTTCGGCCATAGCTTTACAAAGTTCACACTCTTCCATATCAACTTTGATGATTGAAGCATAGAGTTCCCATACTTTGTCATTGTTTTCAGCTTTGTAAACTTCGGCAAGTTTTCTGAGTGCAAATTTATTGTTTTTGTCTTCTTCAAGGATTGTTTCACAAAGTGAGGCAATAATCTGTTCTTTGTGGTTTTTCTGAAAGATATCTACAAGGGTTTCAAGGCTTGGATTATCGATATCGCCTTTGATAAGAGAAATCATTCCTGAAAGGTAAAGTGCAATAATGCTTTCTTTGGAATGAGTAAGATTCTCATTACATACTGCAATTACCTCGTCAAGGGCATTTTCATTCCGTGCCTGTTCAACGAGAGCCGATAAATCTGAAAGTTTTGACTGAGTATAAGCGTTAATTGTTTCTCTAGTCCATGTTTCTTCTTTCAGCATTTCCTGAATTGATGAAATTAAATTTTCTGCCATTGCAGTACTCCTTAAACTGGATTATTTGTATAGAGTTTATATATGGATAAATCCAGAATTTTGATTTTTAACAAAACTTCATTAACCTGAGCATCCATGTTGGATTTCATGTTATACTGGTCAATGAGCCAAAAATAATTCTTCAACAGTCGTGGAACCAGAACTTCGGCATCACAGGAAGGATTTTTATATTCCATTTCCATTGCATAGATGTCTTGTTTGAGTTTTCCTAATTCGTGTGAAGAAAGCTCTTTTTTTATATTGAAAATGCCCCACAGAACCCCGTAAACAGGAATCCATTCTGCAAGAACTCTTTTTGAATATTTTTTCGGTTCCAGATTATCTATAAGACTTCTGATAAGTCCGGAATCAAGAAAATCAAGGTCAATTTTTTCTGGAGCTATATAAAAAGCTTCCCGAAATAAAATTTTTGCACTTCTGTCGTTTCCACAAAGAGAATAACAGTCAGCCAATTCTGCAAGAATACAAGCCTGGTTGCTCTGAATTTTGTTTGCCTCTGAAAGACACGAACAGGCGTTTTCAAAGGAACCCAATTTTTTGTAGCACATTCCGGCTTTGCGGTAAATTTCGGCTTTTTGAGGATTATCAGGTAAATTAAAAAGTTCCGAATAATTCCTGAGCGCAAGGGAAAAAATCCCTTTTTGGATAGCAAAAAAAGCCGGCTTATACTGATTTTTCTGTTTGGAAATATAAGTTAAAAAAGATTTCCATTCAGTAAGGAGAGTTTCTCCACGTTCATATGGATTTTCAATTGTTGCAAGACGGGTTACGGTTCCGTTCCAAAAAGTACAAATCAATGTTGTATACATCAGTTCCGGACATTCCAAAGCTGTCTGAAACAGGTTACCGATGATTTTATGTGCTTTTACCGGATTCCCGGATTCCAGGTAAACAAGAGCTTCCTGGAGACCTTTTTCTGTCTGACTGTCCATATAACGTAACATTAATTATACGGTAATGAAAATTAAAGGTCAATGAAAATTCAGTAAATTTGAAACAAAGTTTATACTGTTAATACTCTAATCTGTCAAGTGTTTTTTTTGTGTGAAAATTTGGAACCCCGGAAACAAATAAAGAAAGGCCGGAACAATAACCGAAATAAAAGTAAGAAGGGCGCAAATCCAAGTACTATTGTAGGTAAGAAAAAGAGCTTCTGTAATGGAAGGCATCATCAGAGATATAAGTATCAGTGCACATCCTGAAGGGATAAATACTTTTGGGGAAGTTTTCTTAATAATCATTTCAATTCCTATAGTGATTGAAGACAGCATGGAAAGAAAAAGAATTGGTTTGGCAAAAATTTCAAAGGCTGTTTTTGATTCTGGTGAAATCAATACAATGTAAGGTACATAAACACAGTAAAAAGAGGCAGTAAGTGGAAAGAATTCCCTTAGTTTGAAATCAACTGAATCTTTTGAAATAAAGAAATAGACTGCAAAAAGTACCATAACTGGAAAAAATGCTTCCGAAAAGAATAGAAAAAGAAAATTTTCGGAAAAACTGTAGGGAATAATTCTGTGAGAATTTGAAAAGAATTCTTTTACTGCAAAAACCATAAAACCGGAAAGTACACCAAGACATATTGTAAGCAGGCTGTGTTTTTTTTCTGAATTGAGGTAATAATAGATAACAGCCAGGGGCAGCAACATAAAAGTAAATGTAAACATATATTCAGTTTACTGATTATTAAAAGGTGTGGAAAGTGCAGTAATAAAGAGCTGCTCAAGGTTTTAGAGCAGGTTTATAGGGTCAATATCATACTCAATATAAACGTTGGGATTATGGGTGTAGTTTTGCTGAAGATTTCTGGCCATAGCTTGAAGCGGAATGATAGAAGAACCTTTCATAAGAATCTGAAAGCGGTAATTCTGAGATATTTTATTTAATGGGCATTCTGCAGGTCCCAAAACAAGAACGCCTTTGGGAGCCCCCTGTTTTAATATTTGGGCAGCATCTTTGCAGGCTTCGAATGCCAGCCGTTCTACAGGACTTCTGAAAACAAGGCGGATAAGGCGGCAGAAAGGGGGAAAGTCCAGAATCTGCCGGTTTTGAAGCTCAAGTTCGTAAAATTCTTTTGTTCTGGAAGCTACTGCATAGGAAATAGGTTCCTGTCCCGGGTTATAAGTCTGTACCAGAACTTTTCCGTCCGGAAAGTATCTTCCTGCACGACCGGCAACCTGGGTGATAAGGCTGAACGTTCGTTCTCCGGCACGAAAGTCAGGCATATGAAGCCCTGTATCTGCAAGTATTACGCCTACAAGCTGAAGTTTTGGAAAGTTCAAACCCTTAGCTACCATTTGTGTTCCTAAAAGGATGTCATACTGCCCTTTACGAAATTCATCAAGTTTTTCTACAAGTTCCTCTTTTTTGGAAGCAATTACGTCTGTGTCCAGACGCAGAATTTTTGCAGAAGGAAATTTTGCTTTTGTTTCTGCTTCTATAAACTCTGTTCCGAAGCCTGAACTGCCAATTTCCAAAGAACCGCAATGCGGACAGCTTTGAGGAGGTTGAATCCACCAGCCGCAGTAGTGGCACTTAAGTCTGTTGTCATTTTTATGATAGGTAAGCGGAACAGAACAGTTTTTGCATTTGATTTCATATCCACAGGTACGGCACGTAAAGTAATGGGTAAATCCGCGTCTGTTTAAAAAAAGGATTGTCTGTTTACCATTTTTAAGGGTACGGTTTATTTCTGTTTCAAGGGGGGCAGAAATACAGCCTTCTGTTTTGAAGTTATTAAGATTTATGACACCTATTTTAGGCATTGCCCCCCCGCTAAGTCTTACAGAAAGAGTATGTCGGAGGATGCTTCCAGACTGCATGCCGTGCCAGGCTTCTACACTTGGAGTGGCGCTTCCCATTATTAAGGGAAAGTGTCCGGTTACTGCTCTGTGCATGGCAACCTGCCGGGCATGATAGCGGGGGGTTGTTCCTGACTTATACGAACCGTCGTGTTCTTCGTCAATTATTATGAGTCCCAAGTTCGGAACGGGGGCAAAAACTGCGCTTCTAGGACCGATAACTACACGGGCTTCTTGATTCTGGATTCGGTGCCACTCATTCAATTTTCTTGAAGGAGTAAGCCCTGAGTGAATAATGGCGGCAGTGTTTCCAAACCGATTAACAATATCCTGAGTAACCTGACTTGTAAGTGAGATTTCAGGAACCAGATAAATGACACCTTTGCCTTTTTCCAGCATTTTTTCTGCAACTGAAAGAAAAACTTCGGTTTTGCCGGAACCTGTGGGTCCATAAAGGTAATGAAAAAGCCCTGTTGATGATTTTTCGGAAATATTTTCTGCGCTAAGGATAATTTCTTGAACGGCTTTTTCCTGCTCTTCAGACAATATATTTTTTTCATTGCTTCCCAGAAGTTCAGATTCAAAAGAAAAACCGCCGGCAGAACTTTCTCTTCGACCTGAAGGAATCATTGCAAAAACAGCTTCACCAAAGGTGCACAGGTAATAACGGCTGGTCCATCTTGCAGTTTCAATCAGTTCTTTTCCAAAAAGAGGTTTTTCGTCCAGTACTCTTTTTAAAGGGCGGATTTTTTCAAGTCCTACGGGGCAGTTTGGGGGAAGTTCATTGTAAATTCCTGTAATAAAGCCTGTTGTTTTCCTGTTTCCGAACATAATTTCTGCCCGTTTTCCAATTTCAGGAAGATTTTCTACAACCTTAGATTTAGAATCTTTTTTGGGTTCAAAAGAGTAGGTAAACGGCTGGTCTACGGGAAGATTCAGAATTACTTCAACAAACTGCATCAAGAAACTCCGCTATTTATTTATTGGAAAATAGTGATGCATAAGAAGGTGAAATCTCTTTAAGTCTGGAACCTACAGTTTTTAAATCATTCCAGACAGGGGCTTTTAGGGTTTCATCTCTTAAAACTGCACTTGGATGATAGGTAACGTAAACCGGGATTTTATTATACTCGTAAAAATTGCCTCTTAGAGAGTTCATGGAAAGTTCATTTTTTAAAAGATTGTGGGCTGCAACACGACCTGCGCAAAGAATCATTTTAGGTTTAAGAATATTTATTTGTGCTTCAAGGAATCCTATACATGCTTCGGCTTCGGAAGAAAGGGGATCTCTGTTTTCTGGAGGACGGCATTTAACTATGTTTGCAATAAAACAGTTTGAGTGGCGGTCAAGCTTAATTGCATTCAACATTTTATCAAGGAGCTGACCAGCTTTCCCTACAAATGGAAGTCCCTGAATGTCTTCTTCCTGTCCGGGAGCTTCTCCAATAACCATAAGTTCAGGATGTGGAACTCCTACCCCTGAGACAGTGTTTGTTCTGGTTCTTGCAAGCTGGCAACGGGTGCAGCGTGAGATTTTTTTGTTCAAATCTTCCAAAGAAAGAGTAGTTTTGGGAACAATTAAATCGGGAGCTCTTTTTGCAGATTCTGAAAGCTGAATATTGTAAGCAAAAACTTCATTTGTGTTTACAGAATCCGGTTCAGGCGTAACAGAGTCATTAACAATTGGAGTATTTTCCGGTGTGAATTGAACCTGAGTATTTTGTTCAAAAACAGGCTTTTGTACTTCAGGACATACATCATTTTTAAATGATATTGGAGTATATCCGTAAGCATTCTGAGCTGCAGTTTTGAGAAGAGTGTAAATTTTCTGTCTTTCTTCCTGCGTCATCAGTTATACTCGCTGAAGGTGAAGTCTGAGAAAAAGAATTCAGGGCGTACTGCACACATATTAAGCCTGACTTCCCAATGAAGGTGCGGACCTGTTGCAAGCCCTGTACATCCTGACTTTCCAATAAGGTCTCCCAGCTTTACCATATCACCTTCTTTTACATTCATTGAATCCAGATGATAGTAAAGACTGTAAAGCCCTGGAAGATGTTCAATAACAATACTCCATCCGGTAGAAACTCTGTTTTCTGCCAAAACAACTTTACCTTCCTGACAGGCTCTTACTTCGCTTCCTGTTGGAATTCCATAATCGTTTCCGTAATGAAGGCTAGTAGAAGATTTTCCGTTTGAATATGCATAAACTCTGCGGTCGCCAAAATAAGAAGTGTATCTTGTAGAAGGATTCGGGGCTTCAAAAGGTTTTGTGGAAAATACATCTTGTGGCATAATAGTCCCAAGTATATTATTCAGTTTGTCTATTTGAGCCACTCTTTCTGGGGAAGTGTCTGTTTTTATAGCAGTGTTTGTTTCATTTAGTTCTATGGTTTCTGAGAAAAATTCTCTGTTTGAAAAGGTAACAGGAAGATCGAATTCTGAAGTTTTGTCATCAACTGCAAAAACTACTTTTAAAGTATATTCTCCGTTTCCAAGCCATGTTGAAAGAGGAATTCCTGTAAGGAACTCAGTCTGAGTAGATTTTTTTCCTGCTTTTCCAAGGTTGTAGAAGACAGATTTATCAAGAAGTTTTTTATTCTGATAAAGCTGCAGAACAGCATATTTTTCCTGTTCAGTTTTGTTTTTTTTGTGATTTTTATTATACTGAAAGTTCAGTCTGACAAAAACAGCGTCTCCGGGTACAAGAATATCGTTATAGTTTACTTTAAGCGAATAATCTTCTCCGTTATATACGGCAGAAGTGGCAAAACTGCAGAAAGCGCAGGAAAGTAAAATAAATATGGAAATAATTTTTTTGAAAGTGAAGTTAATTTTGCTCATAAAAAGTCCCCCAAAAATTTTGTATCTGCTAATAATTGTCGAGTGACAACTGTTAATTGTCAACAGTCAACTGTTTCCATATCTTTAATAATCATTTGCGGTGTTATATTCCCATTATATATGTTTTTATTAAGAGTAAATAGCACCGAAACCATGTCCCCTTTATTGAATTCCCTCCCAAGCTTGTCTCCATTAGACCAGTACATGGCAGGAAATTTATATTTTCCGCAGTCAAAGGTCAGTTTCAGATGATAAGGTTCTTTTTTGCCTACAAGCATTGTATCGCAGATTTGAAGTTTTCTGGAAACGAAAAGCAGTTCTTCATTTTCGCTGCCGTAAGGTTCGAATAAATCAATAATCTTAATTACATCAGGGGTAAGGTAATTTGGCGGAAGTTCTGCATCGATTATATTTTCAGAATCTATATCTTTTAGCACAAATTTTTCTGAAATTTCACGGGCTTTTTTCATAAAAAGCGGCATTTTGTCTTTGGTAAAACTGAAGCCAGCGGCTGCGTTATGTCCTCCAAATGCTATAAAAAAGTCCCCAAAATCTTTTAGAAAATCAGTGGCAACAATTCCCCGGCAACTTCTCATACTTCCTGCATAAACTCCGTCTGTTTCTGTAATGGCAAGAGATGGAACTGAATGTGTATTCATGATTTTGTTTGCAAGAATTCCTGTTACACCTTTATGAATGGTTGAATCTACTACGACGCACAGTTTGTTGTTAAACTGTTTTATGCTGTCTGAAACCATATATTCTGTTTTTAGTTGGGCATCTGTAACCAGGTTTTTTCTCATTTCATTTAAATCAATAATTTTAGAGCTCAGAGCTTCACGTTCTTGAGGATTTTCAGAAACCAAAAGTTCCAAAGAAAGATTTGGCTGTCCCATACGGCCTGAGGCATTCAGAGCGGGTATTACAGTCCAACCCAAATCTTTTGACGAGACCCAGTGAAAATCCAAAGACAGTTTTGAAAAAAGTTCTGCAAGCCCCGGTACGGGACCTTTTGTATGCATAGTTTTTAGAGCATGCCCAACAAAAAGCCGGTTCTCATTTTTCATTGGCATGATGTCGGCAAGGGCTGCAAGTCCCACCAACTGAATGTTCTTGTCACGTAAAGCTTCAAGATTTTTGTTTTTTTGTAAGGAAAGTGCATTTACGTAGGAAACAAAAAGATTAAAAAGATTTTCTGATACAGAAGTTTCTTTTTCTGAATATTTAGCACTTTTGGAAACTGTACAAAGGTCTTTTGCGTCTTTTTCTGCAAATGAAGGCCATAGTTTTACTGCCAGTTCTCTTAAATCCATAAATCCAGTATCTATTCCGCTGCCAAAAATAGTGCGGAAAAGTCCTGTAATTCTTTTGTTATCCCAAACATAAATGTACTGGCCTGAAAGAAAAGAGGGGAGTTTGGTCTGTGAAATAGACATTCCCGGAACGATTTTTTCAGTTATCTCCCGATATTTGGTTAGATTTCTGATTTTTGTGCAGGTAATTTCATAGCTTTCATCTTCTTTGCTTTCCTGAATGTCCAGAATGCATATTTCGGCCTTGTAAAAATCTGAAGACGAAAAACGCAGGGCAGAAACAAGTTTATAGCTTACGGCTGCTCCGGAAATACCGTCAAAAGGGTAGCCTGAATCAGGACATTTGGGATCCAGCACGGCAATTGCCTCAGGAATTTCTTCCGGAGGATTATGATGGTCAGTAACAATAACGTCTATTCCCAGTTCAGCCGCATGCTCAATTTCCGGAGCGTTAGAAATGCCGCAGTCAACAGTAATGATAAGTGTTCCGTTTTCTTTTGCAAAATCATCTACAGCACTAAAAGAAAGCCCGTAAGCTTCGTCTGCCATTGGAAGGCGCCAGGAAACATCAAGCCCCATGGCCTTAAGTTCAGAAAAAAGGATTGCAGTACTTGTTATGCCGTCAACATCCCTGTCTCCAAAAACAAGAACTTTTTCACCTTCCTCAAGAGCTGTAAGGATTCTGTCTACAGCATCTTCCATTCCATTAAAGAGAAATGGATTGTGCTCAAAGCGAATGTCATCTTCCATGTAATAGAGAAGATCATCACCACGGGTAATGCCACGGCGAACAAAAATAGACGCCAAAAGCTGATCCATGCCGAATTTTCGGCACAACGGATCAATCTGTGCCAGAGTAACAGGAGGTTTTGTATATGTCATTTTTATAGTTCCCAAAAATCATTCTGTTTCAGTGTAAATCATTTATATTGAGCACGCTGAAACGTAAGCTGCAGGATTTAAAATCCCAAAAGAAATTAGTCGCGCTTATATTTTCTTATATATTAATATACCATTTTTTACAGTGTTTGTGTGGTACGAAACAGATTTTTTTATTTTTTCTGAAGCAGGTAAAAGGCATTCTTCATTTTTTCCGAATATTTCCATTATGAGTTCCCCTTTGGAAACTTTGTCGCCTTCTTTTTTGTGGAGGATCATACCGGCATCAGGGCATACGGAATCTGTCGTTTTACTGCGTCCGACTCCAAGTTCCACTCCTGCTATTCCCATGCCGTATGCGTCAATTTTTAAAAATCCGTCATCTTCTGCAAAAACTTCAGTTTTATAAGGACTTCTTCTTTTACCGGCTTCTTTTTCAAGAAGGGCAGGATTTCCCCCCTGCTGTTCAACATTTTTCATAAAGCGGGTGTATGCATCACCTGAGTCTACGGCTTTTTTACAGAGTAAAAGAGCTTCTTCACGATTTTTTGCAATTTCTGCCAGAATAAGCATTTCACTTCCAAGTTCGAGTGTCAGTTCTGTAACATCTTTTGGACCTTGCCCTTTCAGTACATCAAGGGTTTCTTCTATTTCCAAAAAGTTCCCGATTTTGAGTCCCAAAGGGGTGTTCATGTTTGTGATGAAAGCTGAAGCTTTTTTACCCATGGCTTTTACTGTATTTACAAGGGAAGCTGCCAGAAGTTCTGCATCTTCGGTTGATTTCATAAAAGCACCGCTTCCATATTTTACGTCAAAAACAAGACCATCGCTTCCTTCTGCTACTTTTTTAGAAAGGATTGAAGCTGTAATGAGGGGGATTGATTCAACTGTTCCTGTAACATCGCGGAGTGCATAAAGGATTTTGTCAGCAGGTGCAATTTTTTCGGTCTGACCTGTCATGGCAAAGTTGTTTTCTGCAATAAAAGTTGAAAACTCGTGAACAGAAAGATTTGTTCGGTAACCTTTTATAGATTCCAGCTTATCAAGTGTTCCACCTGTGTGACCAAGGGCACGTCCGCTCATCATCGGGTCTTGAAGACCGCAGGCTGCAACTATTGGAGCCAGAGGCAGACTGATTTTGTCTCCAACTCCGCCTGTAGAGTGTTTGTCTACAAAAGGTCCGTGAAGGCGTTTGTCTTGTGCTTTGTATAAGTCGATAACTTCACCAGAATGCAGCATGGCATTAGTAAGGAACGCAGTTTCTTCAGCTGTCATACCGTTAAAAAAAACTGCCATAAGAAAGGCACTCATCTGGTAGTCGGGGATCGATTTATCGGTACAGCCTTTTACTATGAATTCAATTTCTTCTTTTGAGAGTGTTGTGTTTCCGGAAAGTGTTCGTTTACCGTTTGAATCTGTAATAAAAATTCCGCGTTTTTTTGAAATGATGTCTGCAGTTCTCATAAAATTCCCAGCCCGATTCTTATAGTATTCAATGGTGCATTTGCAGCCTGTTCTGCCAGATTGAATACGAGAGCCTTTATTTCTTCTGCAGAAGATTTGTCCAAAGGAAAATTTCTGGACTTAAGTGGCGGAAGATTTGTTACAGCGTGAAGATATTTCAAAGCTGTAAGTGATAAAGGCAGATTCTGTGAAGCTTCCGTATGGGACTGGCAGTCAGGACAGACAAAACCGTTTTCTTTCATAGTATAATACAGTTTGCAGGATTTTTGGGGATTTTCACCGTTGTTTTCAAAAAAACTTTTTTCGCAGAAACTGCAGTATTCTGTATCGGGTTGCAGACCTGAAATGCCGCTAAATCTCCATAAAAATCTTATAAGCCCGGCCTTTCCCTGTTCTTCGGTAGAAAGTTCAAGACCGTCCAAAAATCCGTTTAGAAGGTTCCAGCAGTTTAAGATATTGTCTCCTCCACCGGCACATTCAGTTTTTATGACAAGTTCAGCGGCAAGAAGAGCTGCATAACTTTTAAATAGACTTTCTCCAAAAGTAAGGTGATATTTTTTTACGTCAAAATCACTTATTTTGTTCTGATTTTTTTCAGGTGTTTCGTAAATCCAGACAATGCCCGTATTCCACTGTGCACAAAGCGATTTCAGTTT